>NZ_JBEYUI010000002.1:0-121316 GCF_040643455.1 Micromonospora sp. NPDC047134 | reverse complement strand
GTACAGGTCGCTGGAGTCGGCGACCGGATCCTTGGCGATCTCCGGCGCCTCACGGTGTGAAGACATGGCGCAGCCACCTCACTGGGTGAGAGAAGGAATTGCTTGAGAATCGGCCGGGCGTACGGCGCCAGCGCCGGGAGATCAGCGCCGGGCGGCGCGCCGCAACCGGTCAGCCAGGCCCCGGTCCCGCACCTCGATGCGGGACTCGCCGACGAAGACGTCCATGATCCCGGAACGGCCGTCGCGCAGGTGCACCACGATCGGCAGCGGCGCACACGGCCCGCGATGGCGGACGGACCGGCGCGTCGAGGCACGCCAACTCCGTGAGAAGTTGCCGGCGGCGACAGCCTCGCCGCTACCGCCGCCGGCAATGACAGGTACGGCCGGCGGCGGGCGAAGGTTCGATGTCAGGCTTCCACGTGACCGTACGCAGTCGTACGCCTACGGGCCGGTCGGCCCGCCGCCGCCGCGATCGCCCGCAACTGCTCCTCGGTACGCGCCGACCCGTTGTCCGAGCCGGCCATCCGGGAGATGGTCTCCTCCATCAGGGTGCCGCCCAGGTCGTTGCAGCCGCTGCGCAGCAACTCCGCGCTGCCCTCGTCACCGAGCTTGACCCAGGAGCACTGGATGCTGTCGATGCGGCCGTGCAGCAGCACCCGGGCCATCGCGTGCACCGCCCGGTTGTCCCGCCAGGTCGGCCCCGGCCGGGCGATGCCGGCCAGGTAGATCGGCGCGTTGGTGTGCACGAACGGCAGCGCCACGAACTCCGTGAACCCGCCGGTACGGTCCTGCACCCCGGCCAGCACCCGGAAGTGGGTGAGCCACTGGCCCGGATGATCCACATGTCCGTACATCATCGTGGAGCTGGACCGGATGCCCAGCTCATGGGCGGTGCTGACCACCTCGACCCAGGCGGCCGTCGGCAGTTTGCCCTTGGTGAGCACCCAGCGCACCTCGTCGTCGAGGATCTCCGCGGCGGTGCCCGGGATGGTGTCCAGCCCCGCCTCGCGCAGCCCGCTGAGCCACTCGCGCACGGACACCCCGGCCTTGGCGGCGGCGGTGGCGATCTCCATCGGGGAGAAGGCGTGCAGGTGCAGCTGCGGTACCCGCGCCTTGATCGCCCGGATCAGGTCGGCGTAGCCGGTCACCGGCAGCTTCGGATCGATGCCACCCTGCAGGCAGACCTCGGTGGCCCCGGCCTGCCACGCCTCCTCGGCCCGGTCGGCTACCTGCTCCACCGACAGCCGGTACGCGTCCGCGTCGCGGTCCCGCTGGGCGAACGCGCAGAACCGGCAGCCCACGTAACAGACATTGGTGAAGTTGATGTTGCGGTTGACGACGTAGGTGACATCGTCACCGACCGCCTCGCGGCGCAGGTCGTCCGCGGTACGGCAGAGCTCGTCCAGCGCCGCACCGTCCGCGCCGAACAGGGCCAGGGCCGCCTCGGCGTGCCGGGGCTCCAGCAGCGCCGCCGGGTCCTGCCCGGCCAGCCGCAGCCCGGCACGCAGGTCGGCGTCGCCGAAGCCGGCCGTGGCCGCCCGACCGGGGCCGCCGACCTGCGTCGGGGGTACGACCGCCTTGGCGGCCACCTCCGACCAGTCACCGTAGACGTGGTCGAAGTCGCCCCGCCGGTCGTCGGTACGCCCGGTGGTGTCGATGGTGAGGTGCAGGTCGGTACGACCGCCGTACGCCTCATCGGGCTCCTGCCAGGGCCGACCCACCGGCCGGGCCTCCTCCACGGCCAGCCCGGTGGCCGGCTCGGCCAGCGCCCCGACGTGCGGCAGCAGGCGCGGATCCAGCCACGGCTCGCCCGCCCGCACATACTCCGGGTAGATCGTCAGCCGTTCACGCAGGGTGAACCCGGCAGCGGCCGTCCGCGCCGCCAACTCGTCGAGCTGCGGCCAGGGACGCTCCGGATTCACATGATCCGGGGTCACCGGGGAGACCCCGCCCCAGTCGTCGATGCCGGCCCGCAGCAACAGGTCGTACTCCCCGGCGATCAGGTTGGGGGGTGCCTGGATGCGGGCCTTGGGCCCGAGCAGCACCCGGGTCACCGCCACGGTAGCCGCGAGATCGTGCAGTTCCGCGTCCGGCATGGCCCGCATGGCGGTGTCCGGCTTGGCGCGGAAGTTCTGCACGATCACCTCCTGGAGATGGCCGTACTCCCGGTGCGCCCGGCGGATCGCGAAGATCGCCTCCACCCGCTCGGGGTGGGTCTCGCCGATGCCGATCAGGATGCCGGTGGTGAAGGGGACCCCGACCCGCCCGGCGTCGTCGAGCACCCGCAGCCGTACCGCCGGTTCCTTGTCCGGTGAGCCGTAGTGCGGGCCGCCGGGCTCCGACCAGAGCCGGGTGGCCGTGGTCTCCAGCATCATGCCCATGCTGGGCGCGACCGGCTTGAGCCGTTGCAGCTCCGACCAGGAGAGCACCCCCGGGTTCAGGTGCGGCAGCAGACCGGTCTCCTCCAGCACCGCCACCGCGCAGGCCCGCAGGTAGTCCAGGGTCGACTCGTAGCCCCGTTCGTCCAGCCACTGCCGGGCCGCCGGCCAACGCTCCTCCGGCCGGTCGCCCAGCGTGAACAGCGCCTCCTTGCAGCCCTGCGCGGCACCCGCCCGGGCGATCTCCAACACCTCCTCGCGGTCGAGGAAGGCGGCCGGCAACCGGTGCGGCACGGTGGCGAAGGTGCAGTAGTGGCAGCGGTCCCGACACAGCCGGGTCAGCGGGATGAAGACCTTCTTGGAGTAGGTCACCACCCCCGGTCGGCCGGCCTCCCGCAGACCGGCGTCGCGGATCGCCCCGGCGATGTCGAGCAGTTCGTCGAGGGCCGTACCGCGCGCGGCCAGCAGCGCCGAGGCCTCCTCGACATCGAGTGCCCGGCCGGCGGCGGCCCGACGCAACGCCCGCCGAATCCCGGCCTCACTCGACACGGGCCCGCTCCCGTCAACCATCCGCTCAGCCTATTCGCTGCCACCCCGCCCACCGCCCCGGCGTGGGGAACCACACCGGGGCATCAGGAGATCAGGCGGATCGCCCGCCCGGATCGATGCGCTGGGTACGATCCCCGTCACCGTCCGACCGGGGCAGCGCCTGGGTCGACTCGGCACCCTGACCCCGTACTTCCTCGGTCTGCTCCGGGCTTTGGCGCGTGACCTCCTCGGTCGGCTCGGCGCTCTGCCGAGGCATGGTCTGGGTGGGGTCGGCTGACGCCGGCTGCCCGAACGGCGGCGCGGACGCGGGCGGCGCGGACGCGGGGGCTGCTGAAGTCGGCGCGGCTGACGGCGGTGCCTGCGGGGGGACTGCCGGCTGACCGTGCGGCGGCCAGGTGTGCGGCGAGGCGGACTCCGGGGACGACGCGGGCTGCCACCCTTGGGAGTAACCCGTCTCCTGGCTCCCGCCGGTCCCCTGGCCCGCCTGGCTTGCGTAGGTGCTCTGGTCAGGGCGGTGCCCCTGACCCGCGCCGGTTTCCTGGCCTGCACCGGGACGACCCGACTGGTCACCGGTCGACCATCCGCCGCCGGGGTGGCCTGGGCCGGGCTGACCGGGGCCAGGCTGACCCGGATATCCCGCCTGATCGGACTGACCGGGGTACCCGGTCTGGCCCTGGTAACCAGGTTGACCGGGGTATCCGGACTGGCCCTCGTATCCGCTCTGGCCGGGGTAGCCGGACTGACCCTGGTAACCGGACTGGTTGGGGTATCCGGACTGGCCCTGGTACCAGGACTGGGCGCTGCCGTCGCCGGGCTGGCCGGGCCAGCCGGGGTGCGGGGTGCCGTACAGGCCGGGCTCCGCCTTGGGGCGGGGCACGTGGTAGAGCCGCCGCCAGACACTCCACACCACGTACGCGGCCACACCGAACAACGCCACCCAGGCCACCCGGGTCAGCAGACCGGTGAGGGCGTCGAAGATCTGTGCCTCGGCCAGCCGACCGACCAGCCAGACCAGCAGGGTCAGCCCGCCGAGCACGGCGCTGATCGCGTACTCGATCAGGGCCACCTGGGTGATCAACTTCGCTTTCGGCACCGCCGGGGCGATGTGGGTGGCCAGCAGCACGGCCAGCACCGGCAGCACGACCGCCTCCAGCCCGATGAAGGCGAAGAAGGCGCTGCCCGCACGGCCGGTCACCGTGCTGTAGGCCCCCTGCGGGGCCAGCAGCCGGATCAGGCCGACGAAGAGGAATACCGCGTTGGCGCCGAGAAGCACCAGGGCGGCGAGTTCCCGCAGCGGCCGGGTCACCTGATCAGCCGGCGTCGGGGCGTTGGGCGAGGGCGGCTCGGCAGGGCTGGTCACGAACTCTCCCTGGGGCGAAAGCGGACAGATGGCGACGTGAGCCTAGTCTCCCCGGGCGACGCCGCGTTGCAGGTGTCGGGTAAGCGAGGATGGTCGGATGCGCATCGTGGTTCTGACCGGGGGCATCGGCGGAGCCCGCTTCCTACTCGGGGTGCGGGCCTATGCCCAGGAGGTGGGAGCGGAGGTCACCGCGGTAGTCAACGTCGGTGACGATCTCCGCCTGCACGGGCTGCGGGTCTGCCCGGATCTGGACAGTGTCATGTACACCCTGGGCGGGGGCGCCGACCCGGAGCGGGGCTGGGGCCGGACCGGGGAGACCTGGACGGTCAAGGACGAGTTGGCCGCGTACGGTGCCGAGCCCGGTTGGTTCGGGCTGGGCGACAAGGACCTCGCCACCCATCTGGTCCGCACCACCATGCTGGACGCGGGCTACCCCCTGCACCAGGTGACCGAGGCGCTGGCGACCCGCTGGCAACCCGGCGTACGGCTGCTCCCGGCGACCAACGACCGCCTCGAAACCCATGTGATCGTGAGTGCGAGGAGTGAGCTTGCGAGCCCCGCAGTCACGAACAACGCCGCAGTCACGAACGACGCCGCAGTCACGAACGGCTTCGGTGGGGGGCAGCAGGCGATCCATTTCCAGGAGTGGTGGGTACGGCATCGGGCACAGCTGCCGACTCACCGGTTCGTCTTCGTCGGGGCCGAGGCGGCGAAGCCGGCGCCCGGCGTGGCCGAGGCGATCGCCGAGGCGGATGTGGTGCTGATCGCGCCGAGCAATCCGGTGGTCAGCATCACGCCGATTCTGGCCGTGGCGGGCGTACGGGAGGCGGTGACGACCGGGCCGGCGCCCGTGGTGGGGGTGTCACCGATCATCGGTGGCGCGCCGGTGCGGGGCATGGCCGATCGGTGCCTGGCGGTGGTCGGGGTGGAGTGCAGCGCGGCCGGGGTCGGGCAGTTGTACGGCGCCCGGACGGCAGGTGGGCTGCTCGATGGCTGGCTGGTGGCCGAAGAGGATGCGCAGACAGTGGTGCCGCAGGTGACCGTACGCGCGGCACCATTGCGGATGACCGACGAGGCGGCGACGGTGGCGATGGTGCGCGCCGCAGTGGAGATGGCATGAAACTGGAGATCCTGCCGGTGCCCGGCATCGGCCATGTGGCTGAGGGTGACGACCTGGCCGCTTTGATCGCGACGGCGGCGCCCTGGCTGCGCGACGGCGATGTGCTCGTGGTGACCAGCAAGATCGTCTCTAAGGCCGAGGGACGGCTGGTGGACGTCCCGGCCGACGGGCCGGAGCGGCAGGCCGCCCGGGACGAGATCCTGGCGGCCGAGACCGTACGGGTGGTGGCCACCCGGGGAGCCACCCGGATCGTGCAGACCCGGCACGGCTTCGTGATGGCCTCGGCCGGCATCGACGCCTCCAACGTCGACAAGACACGACTGGTGCTGCTCCCCGAGGATCCGGACGCCTCGGCCCGGGCGCTGCGGGCCGCCCTGCGGGACCGGTACGGCGTCCAGGTGGCCGTGATCATCAGTGACACCTCGGGTCGACCCTGGCGCAACGGGCTGACCGATGTGGCCCTGGGGGTGGCCGGGATGGCGGCCATCCGCGATCACCGGGGCGAGGTCGACCCGTACGGCAACGAGTTGGTGCTGACCCAGATGGCGGTGGCCGACGAACTGGCCGCGGCCGGCGAGCTGATCAAGGGCAAGTGTGACCAGATGCCGGTGGCGGTGATCCGGGGCTACCTGACCGCGCCGTTGCCCGACGACGGCGCAGGGGCCAAGGTGCTGGTCCGGGACGCCGAGATGGACCTGTTCGCGCTCGGCACCGCCGAGGCGAAGGCAGCCGGGCTGGCCGCCGCCGCCCTCCTGGCCGACCGTCCGGGCGAGACCCCACCCGATCCCTCAGCGGTCGACCGGGCGATCGCCGCGGTCGCCGGGGTGGTCGCTCCCGGCACGGTCTTCACCCAGGTGACCGACCACGACGTACGCACCAGCCTGGTCGCCACCGTGCCCGGGTGGCCCGCCGAGGCCACCGCGCTGGTGCTCTGCTCCCCACCCACCCCGGTAGGCCCGGTCCAACTGGTCCGCTTCGGCACCGACGTGCAACGCCTCCGCACCGCCCTGGCCGCCGAGGGCGTCCCCTCCCAACTCCTCCCACCCCCCGCCCACACCACCGCCGCCGCCACCCTCGCCCTCTAACCAGCCCCCTCCCGTTCCTCAGCCCGTTGATCATGAGGTTGACGGCACCTCGAAGATCGACGACTGCCGCCAACCTCATGATCAGCGCGGGTCAGCGCGGGTCAGCGCGGGTCAGGAGGGGGTGGTTAGGGTGGGGGTGTGGATGGGTGGGGGGCGTTGCATGGGGATGCGGTGGCTGTGCTTCGTGGGTGGGAGCCGACTTCGGCGGAGGCGGCGCAGGCTCGGGATCTGACCCTGGGGTTGCTGGGTGTCGGGGCGGTCGCCATGCAGCGGACGCACAAGGCCGGGCATCTCACCGCCAGCGCCCTGGTCTTCGACTCGACCGGTACCGAGGTGCTGCTCTGCCTGCACGGCAAGCTGAGCATGTGGGTGCAGCTCGGCGGGCACTGCGAGCCGGGCGACCGGACCCTGGCCGGTGCCGCGTTGCGGGAGGCCACCGAGGAGTCCGGCATCACCGGACTGTGGATCGACCCGGTGCCGATCGACGTGGACGTGCACCCGATCAGCTGCCAGGGCGGATCACTGCACCACGACGTACGCTTCGCGGTGTTCGCCCCGCCGGGGGCGGTGGCCCAGGTCAGCACGGAGTCCGAGGCCCTCGGCTGGTTCCCGCCGGACCAGCTGCCAGATCCGCTGGCCGGCGGGACGGCCCGGCTGGTGGCACCGGGCCGGGCCGCGTTCAGACGAGCTTCTCCTCGCCCCGCTCCTTGAGTTCGTCCACGATCCCCTTGACGTCCTGGGCCCGGTCGCGCGGGCAGACGAGCAGGGCGTCGGCGGTGTCGACCACGATGAGGTCGTGCACCCCGATGCCGGCCACCAGCCGGCCGGACTGCGGCACCACCACCATGCCGCTGCTGTCACGCAGCAGCACCTCGGCCTTGTCGTCCATCCCGAGCACCACATTGCCGTCGGCGTCGGCCGGCAGCACCTCGCCGAGGGTGTGGAAGTCACCGACGTCGTTCCACCGGAAGTCACCCGGTACGGTCGCCACCCGGCCCGCCCCGGCCGCGCCCTCCATCACCGCGTAGTCGACGGAGATCTTCGGCAAGGTCGGCCAGATCGCACCGAGTACCTCGTCCTGCTGCTCGCTGCCCCAGGCCGCCGCGATGCTGGTCACCCCGGCGTGCAGGGCGGGCTGCTGGCGAGCCAGTTCGGCTAGGAACGCCGACACCCGCCAGACGAACATGCCGGCGTTCCACAGGTAACGACCGGAGCGCAGGTACGCCTCGGCCACCTCGGCGTTCGGCTTCTCCTTGAACTCGGTGACCGGCCGCATCGGACCCTCACCGACCGGTTCGCCGGTCTGCAGGTAGCCGTAGCCGGTCTCCGGCCGGGTCGGGGTGATCCCGACCGTCATCAGCAGCCCCTGCTCGGCGCCGCGGATCGCCGCCTGGACGGTCTGCACCCAGCTCTGCGGGTCACCGATCAGGTGATCGGCGGCGAAGGAGCCCATCACCGCGTCCGGATCCCGTACGGCGATCACCGCCGCGGCCAACGCGATGGCCGCGCAGGAGTCCCGGGGCGAGGGCTCGACCAGGATGTTCTCCTCCGGCAGACCGGTCAGCTGGCGGGCCACGGCCGCGGCGTGGGCCGCCCCGGTGACCACCATGGTCCGCTCCGGGGTGGTCAGCGGCGCGGCCCGCTGCACCGTCGCCTGGAGCAGCGAGGCGGACGTACCGGTGAAGGGGTGGAGAAACTTGGGGTGCCCGGCCCGGGACAGCGGCCACAACCTTGTGCCGCTGCCACCCGCCGGAATGACGACATAGATCACCAGGACATCATGCCCGAACCGCCCGCAGCGGGCGTCGGGGTTGCCGACCTCAGGACCGGGCCCGGGACCAGGCGGCGATGTGCACCTCGGCGCTGGACTCCCAGGTGAACTCCTTCGCCCGGTCGAAGCCGGCCTTCGCCAGTGACAGCCGACGCGGCTCGTCGTCGAGCAGAGCGGCCAGGTCGACCGCGATCTGGTCCGGGTCCTCGCTGGTGTAGGCCACCGCGTCGCCACCGACCTCGGGCAGCGACAGCCGGGGGGTGGTGAGCACCGGAGCGGCGCAGGCCATCGCCTCCAGAATCGGCAACCCGAAACCCTCACCGTACGAGGGGTAGGCGGCGACCAGGGCACCACCGAGGAAGCCGGGCAGGTCGGCGTAGCGCAGATAGCCGGGACGCAGCAGCCGCAGATGCGAGGGCACCTCGGCCACCGCCCGGTCGATGTCGTCGTCGTGCCCCTGGCCACCGGCCACCACCAGGGCGGGCGGGTCCTGCCGGTCGGCCACCGCCCGGGCCCAGCCCCGAATCAGGTTAGGTACGTTCTTGCGCGGCTCCTTGGCCCCGAGGAAGGCGATATAGCTGCTGCTGCCCAGGCCGAGTCGGGCGCGTACCCGGGCCTTCTCCTCGTCGCCGGGGGCGTGGAAGGCCGCCTGGTCGACCCCGTGGTACGCCACGTCGATGCGGGTCGGGTCGGCGTCCAGCAGCCGGATCAACTCGTCCCGGGTGGCCTTGCTCGGCACGATCACCCGGTCGGCGCGGCGCAGCGAGGTCTTGATCGCACTACGGAAGAAGGTCCGGCGGGACTTGTCGTAGTGCTCCGGCTCGGTGAAGAACGTCGCGTCGTGCACAGTGACGGTGACCGGACATCCGGCCCGCAACGGGCAGGTGTAGAAGGGCGCGTGCAGCACCTCCGCACCCACCTGCTGGGCGAGCAGCGGCAGGCCGGTCTGCTCCCAGGCCAGCCGGGCGGGACGGTGCGCGACGGCGGCGGGGGCGGGAACGATCTCGGCACCGGGCAGCATCCGGCGATAGCGCTCCAGGTCGGTACGGAGGCTGACCACGACCAGGTCCACCGCCGACCCGCACACCTTGCCGAGGGCGCCGAGCAGGCCATCGACGTATCTACCGACGCCGCCACGGTCGGCGGGGACACTCGTGGCGTCGATGAGCACGCGGGGCGGGCGGCCGGCGGTCACGGGGCGACTCCTTGCGATGGCGGGACTGTGGGATACAACACTTTCCGGCAAGCCTACGCCGGAGCCGGGTGTGGACGTTGACTGCGACCCGACCGTACGCCGACTTGTCGCTGCCATCGGGTACGGTCGCCGGCCGCGTATCGTTCGCCCCGATGGCCGACAACATTGCCCGGGTGTTCGCCGACGCGATCGCGACCGACCCGAATCGACCCCTGCTGACCTGGTACGACGACGCCACCGGCGAGCGCACCGAACTGTCCGGCGCGACCCTGGCGAACTGGGTGGCCAAGACGGCCAACCTGCTCACCGACGAGGTGGGGCTGGGGCCCGGTGACACCGCCACCGTACTGCTGCCGCCGCACTGGCAGACCGCCGCCGTACTTCTGGGTTGCTGGGCCGCCGGACTGACCGTGGCGGATCAGCCGGGTGCGGCGGAGGTGCTCTTCGCCGCCACGGACCGGATCGTCGAGGCGGAAGCCTGGTCGGCCGGCGACCGGTACGCCCTGGGGTTGCATCCGTTCGCCCTGCCGCTGCGGGAGGTGCCGGCCGGCTTCGCCGACTACGTGACCGAGGTACGGGTGCACGGCGACCACTTCGGGGCATACCCTCCGGGTGGCCCGGCGCACACCGCGCTCATCGACCGGGCAACGGCGCGCGCCGCCGAGTTGGGCATCTCCCCGGCCGATCGGGTCCTGATCGACGTGGACCGCTACCCGGACCCCCTGGACTGGCTACTGGCCCCTCTGACCGCCAACGCCACCCTCGTCCTCTGCGCCCACCCCGACCCCACCCTCCTCCCCACCCGCCAGTCCACCGAACACACCACCCACACCCTCCCCTAACCCCACCCCACCCCACCCCACCTCCCGCTCGGCCCGACCCCGTTGATCATGAGGTTAGCGGCAGTTGTCGATCTCCAGAGTGCCGCTAACCTCATGATCAACCCGGACTGGGGTGGGGGTGGGGAGGGAGGGGTTAGGGGGTGCGGTGGTGGGCGAGGGTGGCGAAGGCGGTGAGGGACTCGGGGTTGGCCAGGGCGCCCTTGGCGGCGGCCTGGTCCACCGGGGTGCCGGTGAGGATCTTCTTGACCGGGACCTCTAGCTTCTTGGCGGACAGGGTGCGGGGGACCGCGCGGACCTGGTGGATCTCGTCGGGGACGTGCCGGGGGGACAGGGCGGTACGCAGCTCCCGGCAGATCTTCTTGCGCAGCTCGTCGTCCAGGGTCAGCCCGTCGGCGAGTACGACGAACAGCAGCAGTTCACCGGCGCCGCCCTCGTCGTCCTCCAGGTGCACCACCACCGAGTCGACGACCTCGTCCAGGGCCTCCACCACGGAGTAGAACTCGGCGGTGCCCAGCCGTACCCCGCCCCGGTTCAGGGTGGCGTCCGAGCGGCCGGTGATCACACAACCGCCGCGCGAGTTGACGGTGATCCAATCGCCGTGCCGCCACACCCCCGGGTACACGTCGAAGTACGCCTCCCGGTAGCGGACCCCCTCCGGGTCGTTCCAGAAGCCCACCGGCATGCTCGGCATCGGCTCGGTGATCACCAGCTCGCCGAGTTCACCGAGCACCGGAGTGCCGTCGGCCGAGCGGGCCTCGACCTTGGCACCCAGGGCCCGGCAGGTGATCTCACCGGCGTACACCGGCAGCAGCGGCACCCCGCCGACGAAGCCGGTGCACACGTCCGTGCCCCCGGACAGGGACTGGAGTTGCAGGTCGCTGCCGACGGTGTCGTACACCCAGGTGAAGCCCTCCGCGGGCAGGGGCGCCCCGGTGGAGCCGACCCCGCGCAGCGCGGACAGGTCGGCGATCTCGCGGGGCACCAGGCCGGCCTTGCGGCAGGCCAGTAGGAACGGCGCGGAGGTGCCGAAGTAGGTGGTGCCGGACTCCTGCGCCAGCCGCCACAGGGCGCCCAGATCGGGGTGGCCCGGGTTGCCGTCGAACAGCACGATCGCCGCACCCACCGCCGGGGCGGAGACCAGGAAGTTCCACATCATCCAGCCGGTGGTGGTGAACCAGAAGAACCGGTCCGCCGGGCCCAGGTCGTGATGCAGGGCGAGCATCTTCAGGTGCTCCAGCAGGATGCCGCCATGCCCGTGCACGATCGGCTTGGGCAGGCCGGTGGTGCCGGAGGAGTAGAGCACGTACAGCGGATGGTCGAAGGGCACCGGCGTGAAGGTCAACGGCTCGTCGGTGGCCGCCGCCAACTCGGCCCAGGACAGGGCACCGTCCGGCGGGGCCGCCGCCGGGTCCAGGTAGGAGATGCCGACGGTGTGCCGCAGCGACGGCAGGGCCGCCCGGATCGCGGCCACCTCCGCCGACCGGTCCACCGGCTTGTCGCCGTAGCGGTAGCCGTCCACCGCCACCAGCACCTTGGGTTCGATCTGCCGCCAGCGGTCGGTGACGCTACGGGTACCGAACTCCGGCGCGCAGGAGGAGAAGATCGCCCCCAGGCTCGCGGTGGCCAACATCAGCACGTACGTCTCGGGGATGTTCGGCGCGTACGCCGCCACCCGGTCGCCGGTGCTGACGCCGAGGCGGCGCAGCCCGGCGGCCACCCGGCGGACCTGGTCGCGCAGTTGTCCGGCGGTCAACACCTCCGGCTCCCGGGTCTGCCCGTACGCGAGCACGATCGGATCCTCGTCGGCCCGACCGGGCATCCGCAGCACGTTCTCGGCGTAGTTGAGGGTGGCGCCGGGGAACCAGCGGGTGCCGGGCATCTCCCGACCGGACATTGTGGCCGTCGGCGGGGTGTGCGCGATGACCTCGAAGTGGTCCCAGATCGAGCGCCAGAAGGCGTCCAGATCGGTCACCGACCACTGCCAGAGTGCCTCGTAGTCGGCGAACTCCAACCCACGGTGCTCGGCCAGCCAGCGCAGGTAAGCCCCGATGCGTGACCGTTGAAGCACGTCCGCCGGCGGCGTCCACAGCACGTCAGTCACTGCTCACTCCTCCCCTGGCCCGGCACGGCGCTGTGCCATGGGCCGTGGCGCCATCTTGCCCTACCCGAAGCGCCATTCTCCGCAGCCGGGCCCGCCGGACGCATGTGCCCGGACCACACGAGCAGCCCCGCCCGGGTGGGACGCAGCCGGGCCGAGGCCGCTCACCCAGCTAAGGCCTCACCCGGCCCGATGGGCCTGGATGGCGCGGCGGCGGGCCAGGCGGTGCTCCCGGCGGATCTCCGCCTCCCGCCAGCGCCGCTGGTCCTCCGGGGTCTCCGGCAGCACCGGCCGGACCGGCCGTGGCGCCCCGTCGACCTCGACGCCGACGAAGACGAGGTACGCGGTGGCCACCCGCACCGGCTCCTGCTCGGCCGAGTCCCAGCGCTCGGCCGTCACCCGTACGCCGATCTCCATCGAGGTCTGCCCGGTCCAGTTCACCTGGGCGTACGCGTGCACCAGGTCCCCCACCCGGACCGCCTCGGAGAAGACGATCTCGTCGATGGCGGCGGTGACCGCCGTACCGCCGCTGTGCCGGGCTGCCGCCGCGCCGGCCACGTCGTCGACGAACTTCATCAACACGCCGCCGTGCACCGTTCCGTAGAGGTTCACGTCGATCGCGGTCATGATCCGACTGAGCGTGACCCGGGAGTACGACGTCGGTTTACCTGGCATGGCGGAGGGGTGCTCGGTCATGTCGAAAACGGTACGGTGCGCGGATGCGACATCTGTGGAGCTTCCTCGCCGGTCTGGTGGTGGCGCCGGTCACCTGGGTGTTGGTCACTCTCGGACAGGACGGGTCGGCCGGCACGGTGAACCGGTGGGTGGAGATCGGCACCGCGAACACGGCCAATCTCATCGAGCCGGCCGTCTACCTGGCCGTCGGCGGCATCGTGCTGGGCCTGCTGGGCACGTTGCGCATCTCACCGCTCGGCGCGCTGGTGGCCGGGCTGCTGCTGGTCACCCCGTACATCGGGATGTTCGTCACGCCGTTCCGGGTGCGGGACCGCATCCCGGCGGACTGGGAGTTCCTCGGCGATCCGCTGCCGCTGCGGCTACCGGTGGAGAACGGCACCCTGTTCCTGATCGGCATGCTGCTGCTGGTGGCGACCTTCAGCGGCCAACGCTGGCGCCGCTGGCCACAGCCAACCACCGCCGCACCGGCGCCGACCTCGACGCCGCCCCCGGCCACCCCGGACCCCGAGCAGACCCTGACCGACTGGTCGCCGGAGCCGAACGACCAGGACACCGGCCCCCTCAGCCTCGGCTACCCGGACCCCACCCCGACCGAACCACTCCCCCGCCGCACCGGCCACACCTCCCCCTGGTCAGCCCCACCCGGCAACCTCCCCCGCCAAGACAACACCCCCCACTAACCCCACCCCACCCCAGCCCGGGTTGATCATGAGGTTGGCGGCACTCTGGAGATCGACATCTGCCGCTAACCTCATGATCAACGGGGGGTAACCGGGGTGGGTGGGGAGGGAGGGTTGCGGGTTAGGGCTTCAGGAGTTGGCGGGCCATTACGATGCGCTGGACCTGGTTGGTGCCTTCGTAGATCTGGGTGATCTTGGCGTCGCGCATCATCCGCTCGACCGGGTAGTCCCGGGTGTAGCCGTAGCCGCCGAGCAGTTGTACCGCGTCGGTGGTGATCTCCATGGCGGCGTCTGAGGCGAAGCACTTGGCTGCCGCGCCGAAGTAGGTAAGGTCGGCGTCGCCACGCTCGGAGCGGCCGGCGGCGGCGTAGGTGAGCTGCCGGGCGGCCTCCAGCTTCATGCCCATGTCGGCGAGCATGAACTGCACTCCCTGGAACTCCGCGACCGCCTTGCCGAACTGCTTGCGCTCGGCCACGTATCCCTTGGCGTAGTCGAGCGCGCCCTGGGCGATGCCGACGGCCTGGGCGGCGATGGTGACCCGGGTGTGGTCCAGGGTCTGCATCGCGGTGGCGAAGCCGGTGCCCTCGGCGCCGATCATCCGGTCCGCCGGGATCCGCACGTTGTCCAGGTAGACCTCGCGGGTCGGGGAGCCCTTGATGCCGAGCTTCTTCTCCGGGGCCCCGAAGCTGACCCCCGGGTCGGACTTCTCGACCACGAAGGCGGAGATGCCCCGGGAGCGGGCGCCCGGGTCGGTGACCGCGAAGACGGTGTAGAACTCGGAGACACCGGCGTTGGTGATCCACCGCTTCACGCCGTTGAGCACCCAGTGATCACCGTCACGGACCGCCCGAGTGGTCATCGACACCGCGTCGCTGCCGGCCTCCGGCTCGGACAGGCAGTACGAGAACAACGCCTCGCCGGCCGCGACCGGGGTCAGGTACCGGCGCTTCAACTCCTCAGAACCGGCCAGCAGCAGGGGCATGGTGCCCAGCTTGTTCACCGCCGGGATGAGGGAGGACGAGGCACAGGCCCGCGCCACCTCCTCGATCACGATGGCGGTGGCCAGGGCGTCCGCCCCGGCGCCGCCGTATTCGACCGGGATGTGCGGGGCGTGGAAGTCTGCGGCACGTAGGGCGTCATACGAGGCCTTCGGGAACTCTCCGGTCTCATCCGCCTCAGCGGCGTGTGGTGCCACCTTCGCCGCGCAGACCTCACGGACCGCCTCCCGGATCGCCTCATGCTCCTCGGGCAACCGATACGCGTCGAACGACTGATCTGCGGCCATGTCGGCCCCTCCCCTTCACGGCTATCATGCGCTGTCTGTAGCGTCACAGAGACGCCCACCGCGCAGACTGAAGGATAGCGACTACAGCTCAGCCGATGTTACCGGCGCGTAGGCTTGGTCTTCCCGAAGCACGACGCCGCTCGGCGATGATGGATGACAGAACCATAGGAATTACCCTCCGGTGCCGGGCCAGGCGCCGCTGCGGAACGCGACGCGATTGCGCGCCGCCAGTGCGAGCGGAGAGACAGGCGTGACCATCCCGTATCCGACCACCCAGCCGATGTCCGCCTTCGCCGCGGTGACGCCCCCCTCGGGTGCTCCCCGCCCTCGGGTGACCTTCCTCGGCACCGGTTATCTCGGTGCGACGTACGCCATCTGCTACGCGGAACTCGGCTACGAGGTGCTCGGGTACGACGTCGACCCGGACAAGATCGCCAAGCTGAACGCCGGCGAGGTGCCGATCCACGAACCCGGCCTGGACGAGCTGCTGCGACGCAACCTGGCCGCCGGACGCCTGCGGTTCAGCACGGACATCGCCGAGACCGCCGACTTCGGTGACGTGCACTTCATCTGCGTGGGCACCCCCCAGCGCGCCGACGGCATGGGCGCCGACCTGTCGTACGTCGAGGCGTCGGTGACCAACCTGGCCCGGCACCTGACCCGCAAGGCGTTGATCGTCGGCAAGTCCACCGTCCCGGTGGGCACCGCCGACTGGGTAGAGCAGTTGGTCGACAAGCACGCCTCCGCCGACCTGGGGATCGAGGTCGCCTGGAGCCCGGAGTTCCTCCAGGAGGGCTTCGCGGTCGACGACGTACTGCGCCCGAACCGGATCGTGGTCGGCGTCAAGAGCGAGTGGGCCAACAGCATGCTCTACGCCGCTCACAAGGGGGTCTTCGACCTGGCCGCCACGGAGGACCGCGAGGTCCCCCTGGTGGTCACCGACTTCGCCACCGCCGAGCTGGTCAAGGTAGCCGCGAACGCCTTCCTGGCCACCAAGATCTCCTTCATCAACGCGATGGCCGAGGTCTGCGAGGTGGCCGGCGGCGACGTCACCCAACTGGCCCGAGCCATCGGCTACGACCCCCGCATCGGCAACCGGTTCCTCCAAGCCGGCCTCGGCTTCGGCGGCGCCTGCCTACCCAAGGACATCCGCGCCTTCCAGGCCCGCGCTCAGGAACTCGGCGCCGGCGAGGCACTGCGCTTCCTGCACGAAGTAGACCTGATCAACCTGCGCCGCCGTACCCGGGTGCTGCACCTCGCCGCCGAACTCCTCGACCGCCGCTACGGCCCCGCCGGCCCCGACCTGTCCGGCACCCGCATCGCCGTGCTCGGCGCCACCTTCAAACCCAACACCGACGACGTACGCGACGCCCCCGCCCTCGCCGTCGCCGCCCTGCTACACAAAGCCGGAGCCGACGTCCACGTCTACGACCCCCAAGGCGTCGACAACGCCCGCCGAGCCGCACCCGAACTCACCTACGAAGCCGGCATGGCCGAGGCGGTGACCGACGCCGACCTGGTCTGCGTACTCACCGAATGGGCCGACTTCCGCAACGCCGACCCGAACGCCCTGGGTGAACTGGTCACCGGACGACGGGTGATCGACGCCCGCAACTGCCTTGACTCGACACTGTGGACGCAGGCTGGCTGGGAGTACCGGGGGTTGGGTCGGCCCTGATCTTGGTTGTCGGGTGGGTTTTCCGGGGGAGCCCACCCGCTCCGGGCGGTCAGGCTTGATCCCTGCGCGGGTGGGCTCCCCCGGAAAACCTGACTTCCACGGCCCCTTGGCCAGGGGTGTGGGGTGGCAGCTGTGGGGGCGATTCGGGGGGTGGGTGTGGTTGTCGGGTGGGGTGACCCGCCGACAAGTGTCGAATTCCGGGCGCGCATTGGGCATGCTGCGACAGTGGGAATCCACAGTGTGGGTGGAGGGGTGTCGTGGCGACCTTTCAGTGCTCCTCGTGCGGCCGGGAGATCAAGCCAGCGGTCCGCTGCCCGCGCTGCGGTGCCCACCAGCCACAGTGGGCCGAGCATCTGGCGGAGATCGAGCGGTCCATCGCGGAGATGAAGGCCCGTGAGGCCGCCATCGCCAGCGAACAACGGCAACTGGCCTCCAAGATGCAGGCCGCGATCTTCCAGCGGGACACCCTGGCCCACGCCGGCAGCGTAGGTGAGGGCCGGGTCAAGCAGACCAACCGCCCGCGTCGGGTGCTGCGCCGTCGACCGGCGTACAAGTCGCCGGGGGGCGCCACGGTCCCACCGGTACGCGGCAAGCCGGCCGGGGGCGATCCACCGCCACCACGGGTGCCCCGGCAGGGCCCCTCCGCCGGTACGGAGGATCTGCCGCCGACCACCCCGGTGTGGCTTGACGCCGACGACCCGGAGCACCCCCCGGAGGCCTCCTCGCGGGAGGTCCAGAACATTCCCCTGGGCCTGGGTGCCCTGCTGCTCGGTGTGGCCGCGGTGGTCTTCGCCGTGCTCGCTACCAGCTCGATGGACGCCCTGACCCGCCTGGGCATCCTGCTGCTGGCCACCATCCTCATGCTGCTCGCCCCGCCGGTGCTGACCCGGCGCGGGCTGACCTCCACCGCGGAGACCATCGCCGCGGTGGGGCTGCTGCTGGTTCCGCTAGCCGGGTACGCGCTGTCGGCGGTGGACCGGATCGGCGGCGACGGCTCCGGGGCGATCTTCGCCGGGGTGATCTTCGCGGTGACCGCCGCGGTCTCCGTCGGATACGCCGGACTGACCCGGCTGCGCGCCCCCCGCTTCGCCGCCGTGCTGGCCGCCCAGCCGGTGGTCCCGCTGTTGGCGTACGAGCAGGTCAGCGGCCCGGCCGGCTGGGCCCTGGTGTTGACCGTGGTGGCCGTGCTGGACCTCTGGTTGGCCCGGTCCCCGATCACGGTGCAACAGCCGGCCGTCGAGCCGGTGCCGGAGACGGCCCCGGATCAGGCGAGCACCCCCCGCCAGCGGCAGGCCGACGGGCGTCCCGAGGGTGCGCCGGAGGAAGCCGGTGAGGTGATCGACCCCACCGCCGGCACCCCGGTCGCCCCGTCGGTACGACCGGTGCCGGGGCTGCGGGAGCTGACCTGGGCCCTGCACGGGGTCGCCGTCGTACTGGCCCTCGGGTACGCGGTGACCGCCCTGCTGCGCACGGACACCGTGCCGGGCGCCACCGGCGCCGGCCTGGTACTGCTGCTGGCCGCCGCCGTGTGCCTGGTCGGCACCCTGCTGCTGCGGCGTCCACCGCTGCCCGACATCGGCGCGGGGGTGCTCACCCTGGCCGTCATCGGCGCCCTCGGCCGGATCGCCTCGGTGGCGCTGCCGGGCCGTTCCCTGCTGCTGATCGCGGCCGTCATCGCCGCCACCGGCCTGGTGGTACGGGCGGTGCCGGAGTCCGCCCGACGCGGGCCACAACTGGCCAGCGCGGTGGCGCTGACCGTCAGCGGAGTGGTGGTCGCCGGCAGCGCCCTGCGCGCCGGGATCGCGCCCGTGCAGGCCGCCCTGCCGGCCTGGGCGGCGGACCTCGACCGGTACCCGGCCGAGTTGGCCGCCGCGGTGGGACCGGCCGCCTGGCAGTTGGCCGCCAGCGCCTTCCTGCTGACCGTGGCGGCCGTGGTGGCCCTGCCCCCGGAGATCCGCCGCGAGTTCGCGGTGACCGGTGCCGCGCTGACCGCCCTGGCCGTACCCGCCTCCTTCGGGTTGAGCTGGGCGATGGCCCCGTGGCCGATGGTGCTCACCGCGATCGCCATCGGGGCGATCGGGTTGTCGGCCCGGACGAGTCGGGCCGCCCTGGCGCACGCGGTGGCGGCTGCCGGGGTCGGTCTGGTCGGCGCCGGGGCGGCACTGGCCCGACCCGCTCTGACCGCCGCCGTACTGCTCACCCTCGTCCTGGCCGGGGTGCTGATCGCGGTGGCCCCCCGGATCAGGGTGGCACCGGCCGCCGCCGACGAGATCTCGGCCTGGGCGGCCGGCGGGGCGGCGTTCGCCCTGCCCGGGGCGGTGGCCGCCTTCGTCGCCACCCTGGCCCCCGACGAACCGGCCCTGACCCCGGCCAGTCTCCAGGCGGCGACCGTACCGGTGCTGGCCGCCAGCTTCCTGGCCGTCTGCGTCACCCTCGGCTACACCGCGATCGTGCAGGTGTCCCAGCGGAATATTCCGGTGCCCCTGTCGGTCGGCACCGGCCTGGGCGCCCTGGTGGTCGCGGCGGCCGGATTCGGTTCACCCGGTGCCACCGTGGCCGACGCCTGGGTCAGCGCCTTGCTGCTGGTCTCCGCCGTCCTGCTGTTCCTGGCCCCGTCGATCGACGCCGGCCGACGCGCCGACCTGACGATGGACGGCTCCGACCTGGCCGCCGCCGCGGTGACCGCGGCCCTGGTCGCCACCCTGCTGCGGATCGGCACGGTGCTCGCCCCCGGCGGGCAGCTGGCGGTCGCCGCCGCGCTGGTCCTGGTCGTCGCGGTGGCCGCTCGGGCGATGCCGGAACAGTGGCGACGCGGTCCGGTGCTCGGCCTGGCTCTCGGCGGGGTGCTGATCGGCCTGCTGGCCGGCTGGATGGCCCTCCGGGGTGGGGTCGGTGTCCTGGCGACCCCCGGCCCGATCTGGAACGGCGACCTCAGTGGATGGCCGGCCGCTCCGACCGGCGGCACCACCTGGCAGGGCCCGATCGCCCTGGCCCTGCTGGCGCTCGCCTCGGCCATCCTGCTGCCGTCGCCCTGGCGCTACGACGTGTCCGGGGCGGCCGTGGTGCTCGCCACCATCGGGGCACCGGCCGCCTTCGACCTGTCCTGGTGGTCGCCGGTCCTGATCGGAGGCATGGTCGCCGCCGTGTACGCGATGGCCGCCGTCCCCGCCATCGACCCCCGGGCGGCCCTGTCCAGGATCACCGTCGCCGGGGTGATCGCCCTGCATGCCGCCGGTGCCGGCCTGGTCCGGCCCTGGACCACGGCGCTGGCCTTGACCAGCATCGTGGTGATCGGTGTGGCGGTGGCCGGGCTGGCCCGTACGACCGCTGGGTACCTCATCGAGGACATCCGGACCGAGGGGATGCCCCCGCATCTGGCGCAGATCGGTGGGGCGGCCGTGGGGGCGGCCCTGCTGGCCCTGCCGGGTGCCACGGCCGCGTTGGCCGCCGAGTTCGGGCACGCCCCGCAGACGATCCTCACCGCCGGCCTGGCCGCCACCAGCCTGGGTCTGGCCCTGATCGCCGGAGTCCGCTGGCAGGTTCCGCAGTACCTGCCCTGGGCCAGCGCCGGGGTGGTCGGCGGTGCGGTGGTGACCGCGCTGGCCGCCGTACCCCTTGGTCTGCCGGTCGGTGTCTACGCCGCCGCGGCCGCTCTGCTGGGGGTGCTCGCCGAACTGGTCCGGGAGGCCACCGATCCGCCCGCCGATCCGATGCAGCCGGTCCGCCGCTGGACGGTGCTGCTCGACGGGGCGATCCGACGGCCACCGGATGACGGGCTACGCCGTCGGTGGCGGGTCAGCCCGGCTGCGGGGGCCCTGGCCGCTGCCGCCCTGCCTACCCTGCTGGCGCTGATCTCCATCGCTCCGGCGCTGATCGCCGCCCTGGTGGACCCGATCCGTACCCTCCGTCAGGTCTGGCAGGGCCCTCCGCCGGAGTTGCTCGACCCACCGGCGGCGGCGGTCAACCCGACCCATGTGCTGACCGCGCTGCTGCTGACCGTGACGGCCTCGCTGGCGGCCAGCGGCTTCAGCGCGGGTCGGCGCTCCCGGGCGGTGCCGGTGGTGCTGCCCGGTGCCGCGATCACCCTGTTGATCGCCCCGATCGCGTTGGGCAGCGGCTGGCCGACGAGCACCCGTGCCGCACTGGTGGTGTTCACCATCTCGATGCTGGGGCTGGCCCTGACCCCACCACCCTCCCTCGTGGAGCGGGCCCGCTCGTTGCGGCTGGCCCGGGTACTCGTCTTCCTGATCGGCCTGGCGGCCGGCGGGGCGGGCCTGGCCGGCAGCCTAGCCACCCGGGACCTGACCCTGCTGAGCCTCGGGGGTGCCGTCGGGGTCGGCGTGGTGGCGGCCCTGTTCGGCACCACCTCCCGAGCCCGGATCCTCGGCTGGTTGTTCGCCTCCCTGATGGCGCAACTGTTCGTGCTCACGGCGGGTCTGGTGGCCGGGCTCGCGGCGGTGTGGTCCGCCTTCGGGGTGCTCGCGGTGGGTGCCGCCCTGCAGGTCTTCGCCACCCGACTGCCCCGGCTGCGTCGACCCGAGGCACGGGTGGAGGCCGCCACGGTGGAATGGAGCGGCCATGCCGCCGCCCTGATCGCGCTGGCCCTGGCCTTCGACTCACCACGGCACATCGCCGCCCTGCTGGCCGGCTGGGGTGCCATGCTCGGCATCGCGGCCATGCGGCCGGGGCGTCGACCGGTGGAACGTCGGATCCTGTTCTGGGCGGTGGTGATCTGCGAGATCACCGCCTGGTGGATCCTGATGTGGGTCGCCGAGGTGGCCCTGCCCGAGGCGTACACCCTGCCCTTCGCCGCCCTGGCCCTGCTGGTCGGCGTGCTGGAGTTGCGGCAGCGACCGGACATGAGCAGTTGGGTGGCGTACGGGCCGGCGCTGGTGGCCGCCTTCGTACCCACCCTGGCGATCGTGCTGGCGACCGATTCGAGCACCCTGCGCCAGGTGCTGCTGCTGCTCGGTGCGGTAGCCGTGCTTGTCTTCGGGTCGATGAGCCAGCAGCAGGCCCCAGTGATCGTGGGCGCGGTGGTGACCGCCATCGCGGCGGTGCACGCCCTGTTCAGTCTCGGGCCGTGGCTGGCGTTGATCCCGGTCGGCTTCCTGCTGCTGATCCTCGGTGCCAGCAACGAACGCCGTCGCCGCGCCCAGGAACGCCTCCAGACCGCCCTGCGAGGGATGCGCTGACCTGCCCGATGCCCTGACCCGCTTCGAGGCGCAGCCGCACTGCTGCGCGCGTAACCTCACCGCCCAGCGTGCAGCCTCACTGCTGGGCGCGCAGCCGGAGGAGGTGGGCGGCGGTGTGTGCGACGACCGGGTCGGGGTCTGCCGTCAGGCCCGTGAGTGCCTGGGTGGCGGTGTCCCCCGGGATGTCCGCCAGTGCCGCCACCAGCCGTCGACGGATGGCGGGATCACCGGCGGCATCGAGGCAGCCCACCAGCCGGGCGGCGATCTGATCCGCCAGGGTCGCCTCCCCCGCCAACACGCTCAGAGCATCGGCGGCCTCGACGTCATCGACCGCCTCGACGACCATGTCGACGAGGGTGGGGACCGCCTCGGCGACCCCACGGGCCCCGAGCGCCAGGGCCGCGTACCGGCCGACCGCGAGGTCCGCGTTGGCCAGGGCCTCCCGCAACAGTACGGTCGCCGCAGCGCTCGGGATCTCGGCGATGGCTTCGACGGCACGTCTGCGTACCTCGACGCCCGGTGCGTCGAGACCCTCCGCCAGCAGGGCCAGTCCCCCGTCGCCCGACTGCGCCAACGCCCAGCGCAGGGCTCCGGCGACGTTCGGGTCCTCCTCGCTCAGCACCGCCTCGACCAGTGCCTCCACCGGCATCGGGGTGGCTCGCCGCGACGACAGGGCCGCGCGTTGGCGTTCACCCGGACTGTCCGACCTCAGTCCCTGCAGGAGGGCGACGATCTGGAGCACCTCGGCCCAGTCGGCGGGTTCCACGGCACCGACCCGCCGCAGTCGGGTGAGCAGTTCCGTCTCGGCCGCGAGGCGTGCCCGGGTCTGCCGGATGAGGTCGTCCACCAGTGCCGCGGGCGCGAAGCCGGGTTCGTCCAGGGCCGGACCTCCCGCAGGGACAGCCCCAGTGAGCGCAGGCTCTCGATGTGGAAGATCCGCCGGATGTCCTCGTCGGAGTACTCCCGATAGCCGGACCCGGTACGACCTGTCGGCCGCAGCAGCCCGAGGGCCTCGTAGTGCCGGAGCATCCGGGCACTGACCCCGGACCTGCCGGCCACCTCACCGATCAACACCGCCGGTCACCCCTCCTGGCCGTACCCCTCCTGGCTACCCAGCTTCCTCGCCGCCGGTCTCCTTGCCGCCAGCTTCCTCGCTGCCAGTCTCCGGGTCGGAGGTCTCCGGGCGGGCTGGGCCGAGTGCCACAATGCGTTTCGCCTCCTCGACGGCGAAGTCGAAGCCGGTGTCCGGGTCGTGCCAGAGCCGTTCGGTGGCGATCGCGTGCTGGCGTACCCGCGGGTCAGGATCGGTCATCGCGGCGTGCAGCACCGGCATGATCGCCTCGCCGAGCGCTACCAGCGCCCGACTGAGGCTCAACTGGGTCTCCCGCTCGCCACGCCCGAGCTGCGACGCCAGCACCCGGACCAACCCGGATGACTCACCTTCCGGCACGAGTACGACCGCGGCCCGCCAGGCGCTGCGTGCCACCTCGTCGTCAGCGTCCGTCAGCAGCGCTGGCGTGATCGCCGGCCAGGCCCGCCGGTCCCCGATCTTGGACAGCGTGTGCAACGCCTGACTGCGTGCCTGCCCAGACCCCGAGTCCAGCTCCTCGATCAGCCGGGGAACCGTCACGGACGCCGACTGTCGGGTGAGCGCCCAGGTGAGCATCTCGCGCACGAAGAACTCCGGCTCGACCCCACACCGCTCGACGAGCACGTCCACGAACTGCGGCTCAGGAGTAGTCCCGGCCGCCAACGCCACCCGCAACCGCACCGACGAACTGCCGTGCGCCAATCCCGCCCGCACCCGCCCCGCCTGCATACCCCGCTCCGACTCGACCACGACGGATCACCCCCGCGCCCAGTCCACCCCTTCTCACAATGTCAAGGTCAACCCCACCACCAACACCGCCAGCCCACCATCCCGCCGAAACAGCGGGGTAGCCAGGGCCAGGAACCCGCCACTCCGGCGAAACGGCGGGATACACAGCAGCAGAAACCCGCCATTTCGGCGAAACGGAGCCTGGACAGCCGGGGATAGCCTGCCCACGGCAGGGCTGGGGGGCGACCGTGCCCGGCGCAGGGATCAAGCCTGACCACCCGGAGCCGGGGACGGTCGCCCCCCAGCCCCAACCGCAACCAGCAAAAACCTAAGCCAGAGAAGCCCGCAGCGCCGCATCCTTCTCCGCGACCAACTGCTCCAGATCGGCCTGGTACGCCGACATCCGGTCGAGCAGGGCCGGGTCGGAGGCACCCAGGATGCGCACCGCGAGCAGTCCGGCATTGCGCGCGTTGCCGATCGACACGGTGGCCACCGGCACACCGGCCGGCATCTGCACGATGGACAGCAGCGAGTCCAGGCCGTCGAGGTGCCTCAGCGGCACCGGCACCCCGATCACCGGCAGCGGCGTGACCGAGGCGATCATCCCGGGCAGGTGAGCCGCCCCACCCGCACCCGCGATGATCACCTTGAGGCCACGCCCGGCGGCGGCCCGGCCGTAGTCGATCATCTTGACCGGGGTGCGGTGTGCGGAGACGACCTCTACCTCGTACGGCACCTCGAACTCGGCGAGCACCTCGGCGGCCGCCTTCATGGTCGGCCAGTCCGAGTCACTGCCCATGATCACACCGACCGTGCTCATGCTGCCTCCTCCGTACCGTCGCGCAGCCAGCGCATCGCCCGCGCGGCGCGGGCGCGTACCTCGTCCAGGTCGTCGCCGAGCACGGTGACGTGCCCGATCTTGCGGCCGGGGCGTACCTGCTTGCCGTAGAGGTGCACCCGGGCGCCCGGTTCGGCGGCGAAGAGGTGGTGCAGCCGCTCGTCGACGGGCATGCCGCCGGGTTCACCGCCGAGCACGTTCGCCATCACCACGACCGGCGCGGTCAGCGAGGTGTCGCCCATCGGGTAGTCCAGTACCGCCCGCAGATGCTGCTCGAACTGGGAGGTGCGGGCCCCTTCGATGGTCCAGTGGCCGGAGTTGTGCGGACGCATGGCCAGCTCGTTGACCAGCAGCCGACTGCCGGCGGGGGCGGAGTCGTCGGCGACCTCGAACAGCTCCACCGCCAGCAGCCCGACCACGCCGAGGGCGCTGGCCAGGTCGATGGCGAGCTGCTGGGCGGCCACCGCCAACTCCTCCGGCAGGCCGGGGGCCGGGGCCAGCACCTCGACGCAGATCCCGTCGCGCTGCACCGTCTCCACCACGGGGTAGACGGCGACCTGCCCGAACGGAGACCGGGCCACCTGCACGGCCAGTTCCCGGCGCAGGGCCACCCGTTCCTCGACGATCAGCTTCGTGCCACCGGCGAGCAGGGTCTGCGCCAGCTCGGTGGCGTGCGCGGCGTCGGTGACCGGCCAGACTCCCCGGCCGTCGTACCCACCCCGGGCGGCCTTGACCATGACCGGCCAGCCCACCTCGTCGCCGAAGGCCACCAGGTCGGCCGTCGACTCGACCGGCCGCCAGGCCGGATTCGGGGCCGCCAGGGTGTCGAGCCGTTCCCGCATCACCCGCTTGTCCTGGGCGTGCACCAGGGCCTCCGCCGGTGGAAAGAGCTTCACCCCCTCGCCGGCCAGGGCGCGGATGTGCTCGGTCGGGACATGCTCGTGGTCGAAGGTGACCACGTCACACGACTTGGCGAAGGTGCGCAGGGCGGCGAGGTCGGTGTGGTCGCCGTACTGGACGTCGGCGGCGACCAGGGCCGCCCCGTCGTCCGGCGTGAGCGCGAGCACGCGCAGCGACTGACCGAGGGAGATCGCGGCCTGATGGGTCATCCGGGCCAGTTGGCCACCACCCACCATGCCGACAACAGGCAGACCGGTACGGGAATCCATAGCGGGCGTCAGCCTATCGGGGTCGGCGCAGGCACCGGCCAGGGGATCCGGCTCAGCCCAGCTGCGCCACCAGGTCCTCGACCGTGTCGACCGGCCGTTGGCAGACGAAACCCCGACAGACGTACGCCGCCGGCCGGCCGTCGAGCAACCCCCGGTCGGCCAGCAGGGGTACGCCGACCTGGTCCGGCTGTCCGGCCACGATCACCGCACCGGGCGGGGCGTGCCGGTGGGCCGCCGCGACCAGCGGGTCACCGGCGGGATCGGCGGTGACCACAGCGATCTCGTACGGCCCGGAGAGCAGCGCCTCCCCCACGGCCGCCGCGTACCCGGTGAAGCGTGGGTGCCGCCCGACGATCGGCGCGATGGTGGACAGGGCCGCCTCGGCGGCCTCCCGGTAGCGGGTCTGCCCGGTCAACGCCGAGTAGGCCACCAGGGCGGCGGCGATCGCGGACCGCCCGGAGGGGGTGGCGTTGTCGGTCGGGTCGGCGGGGCGGGCCACGAGTTGTTCCGCGTCGTCCGCGGTGTCGTAGAAGGCCCCGTCGGGGGCGGCGAAGTGGGCCAGCGCGGCGTCCAGCAGTTGCCCGGCCCAGTCCAGCCAGCGTCCTTCGCCGGTGACCTGGTGCATGGCGCAGAACGCCTCGGCCACGCAGCCGTAGTCCTCCAGCACCCCGGCCGGTTCCCCGACCTGACCGTCGCGGGAGGCCCGCCGCAGCCGCCCGTCCACCAGATGCACCCGGGCCAGGTACTCCGCGGTGTCGCGCATCGCGCCGTCGGCGACGATGGTGACCCCCTCCAGCAGGTTGGCCTCCCCCTCGGTGCCGATCCGGCCGGAGGTCTCCATCAGCCGGACGAACTCGGCCAGGGCGGTGACGGCCAGGCCGTTCCAGGCGGCCACCACCTTGTCGTCACGGGCCGGCTGGGGGCGGGTGTCCCGGGCGGCCAGCAGCCGGCGTACGACCTCCTGCCAGCGCTGCCGCACGGCCGGGTCGGCGTCGTCCACGTCGCGGGCCAGCTTGAGCACGCTCATGCCGTGTTCGAAGGTGCCGGCCTCGGTGACGCCGAACAGGTCGGCGGCCCAGCGGCCGTCCTCCTCCCCCAGCACCTCGATCAGCTGGGCCGGGGTCCAGGCGTAGGTGAGGCCCTCCACTCCCTCGGTGTCGGCGTCCAGTGCGGAGGCGAACCCCTGGCCGGGTCGGTGCAGCTCGTCGGCGAGGAAGCGGGCGATGTCCCGGGCCACCCGCAGCGCCAGCGCGTCGCCGGTGAGCCGCCACAGCTGGGTGTAGACCCGCAGCAGCAGGGCGTTGTCGTAGAGCATCTTCTCGAAGTGCGGCACGGTCCAGTGTGCGTCCACGGAGTACCGGGCGAAGCCACCGGCGAGCTGGTCGTGGATGCCGCCCCGGGCCATCGCCTCGCAGGTGTGCCGGACCATTTCCAGGCTCTGCGGCGAGGCGGTGCGCTGGTGGTGGCGGAGCAGGAAGAGCAGGTTCAGGTGCGGCGGGAACTTGGGTGCCCCGCCGAATCCGCCGTTGGTCTCGTCGTACTCGTTGGCCAGTTGCTTGGCGGCGGCGTCGAGCAGGTCGGCGGTGAGCGGGGCGGTGGGACCACCGACGGCCTGGGCCCCGCCGATCGCCTCCACCACCGCGGCCCCCTGCCGCAGTACGGCCTCGCGCTGGTCCTGCCAGGCGGTGCTGACCGACTGGAGCAGGCGGATGAAGTTCGCCCGGGGGAAGTACGTCCCGCAGTAGAACGGGGTGCCGTCCGGCGTAGCGAAGACCGTCATCGGCCAGCCACCCTGGCCGGTCATCGCCTGGGTGGCGGTCATGTAGACCGCGTCGACGTCGGGCCGCTCCTCCCGATCCACCTTGATCGACACGAACCCCTCGTTCAGCAGCCGACCGACGCCCTCGTTCTCGAACGACTCGTGCGCCATGACGTGACACCAGTGACACGCGGAGTAACCAACCGAGATCAACACCGGCACATCCCGCCGCCGAGCCTCGGCGAACGCCTCCTCACACCAAGGCCACCAGTCCACCGGATTGTCCGCATGCTGAAGCAGATACGGACTGGTGGCCCCCACGAGTCGATTCACCCCCCGACCCTACCCACCCCCACCCCCACCCACCCCCCTCACGGCGTTGATCATGAGGTTGACGGCACTTGTTGATCTCCACAGTGCCGCCAACCTCATGATCAACGGGGTAAGGCGGGGCGGGTTAGGAGGCGTCGTCGGCGCGGAGGGGGAGGACGTTGGTGGGGGGTTTGCGGGACAGGGAGCCCAGGACGGCGGCGATCTTGTCGGCGGGCATGGGCTTGAAGAAGTGGTAGCCCTGGGCTGCGGTGCAGCCCAGCTCGGTGAGGGCGGAGCGCTGGGCGGCGGTCTCCACGCCCTCGGCCACCACCCGTAGGCCCAGCTCGTGGGCCATCCCGACGGTGAGGCGCACGATGGCGGCCGCCTCGGGTGACTCCCCCATCCGCAGCACGAACGAGCGGTCCACCTTGAGTTCGTCCACGGCCACCCGGGCGAGGAAGCTGAGGGAGGAGAAACCGGTGCCGAAGTCGTCGACCGCCAGTTGCACACCCATCGACCGCAGGGCGGTGAGCACCTGGTCGATGACCTCCAGCTCGCTCATCACCACCGTCTCGGTGATCTCCAGGACCAGCCGGTCCGCCGGCACCTGATGCCTACGCAGCGCCTCGGCGATCTCGGTGGGCAACCGAGAGTCCAGCAGGCTGCGGGCGGAGAGGTTGACCGAGATGGGGATGTCCAGACCCTCGCGGGCCCAGCTGGCGGCCACCGTCAAGGCCTTGTCCAGCACGTACCGGGTGAAGCAGCCCAGCTGGTCGCTGTTCTCCACCGCCCGGATGAAGTCGGCGGGGCTGAGCAGGCCCCGGCGCGGATGCCGCCAGCGGATCAACGCCTCCACCCCGGTCGGCGCACCGGTGGTCAGGTCCACCGCGGGCTGCAACACCAGCACCAGTTGGTCGTCGGCCTGCAAAGCCTCCCGCAGCTCCGCCAGCAGGGCCAGTTGGTCCGTGCTGGCCGCGTCCCGCGCGCTGTCGTAGGTGGCCACACTGCCGCCGCCGGACTTGGCCTGGTACATGGCGATGTCGGCGCGGCGCAGCAGCTCGGTCAGGTCGGCGGTGCCGGCCGTGGCCACCACCACACCGACGGACACCTCGACGGACATCCGTACCCCGGCCACCTCGGCCGGAGCGGCCAGCCGGTCGGCCACCTCCCGCGCCTGACGCAGGGCGTACGCCATCGGGGCGCTGTGGTCCCCGAGCACCGGTACCGAGGTCAGCAGCAGCGCGAACTCGTCTCCGCCGAGGCGGGCCAGCAGGTCACCGGGGCGGGCCAGGCCGCTGAGCCGGTCGGCGGTCAGCCGCAGCAACTGGTCGCCGGCGGCGTGCCCCAGGGTGTCGTTGACCTCCTTGAACTGGTCCACGTCGAGCAGCAGCAGGGCTACCGGACGGTCGTGCGCGAGTCGCCGCAGCGCCTGGTCGCCCTGGCTGAGCAGGGCCGCCCGGTTGACCAGCCCGGTCAGCGGGTCGTGCACCGCCTCGTACGACGAACGGGCGGTGACCAGTCGCAGCTCCCGGTGGGTCGCCGCGTCGTGCAGAGCCCCGGCCAGGGCATCGGCGTAGGCGGCCAGGGCGTCGCGCTCCCGCCCGGTGGAGGGGGCCGTTCGCGGCAGCCGCACCCGCAGCCGCCCCACCCGGGTGTCCCCGACCGACAGGTCACGGACCAGTTCCTCCGAGTCGGATCCGCCCTCGGCCGGTGGGGGTATCTCCCGGTCTACGAGCTGCCCGCTGGGATCGCCCCGGTAGCGCCACCACCGGCCGTCTGCCCCGGCCACCTCCACGTCCACGATCTCCGCCTCGAACAGGGTCAGCGCGCCGGTGACCCCGGCCACCGCGACCCCCCGCTCGTCGAGTTGGTTGAGCGCGGAGGTGGCCTCGGCCAAGGACCGCCAGGTCCGCCGCTCGCGCGCGTCGCGCAGTCGCTGCCGGTAGGTCTGCTGAAGCAGCCACAGCAGCAGGGGCAGCAGCAACAGCCACCGCAGGTCGATCTCGATGAGCACCACGACGAGTACGCCGACCACGAGGTTGCCGACGAACATCAGCAGCTTGCCGCGCAGCGCCGCGAGCAGCGGGCGGCCGATCGGCATCCCGTGGCGTACCGACAGCATGACCCCGCCCAGCGCGGCGGCCGCCAGCAGATAGGTGACCGCCCCGGCGGTGACGGTGAGCGCCAGGGCCGGTGTCAGGGGGGCCAGCAGCGGCTGGCCTAGGGCGGTGGTGACCGCGACCGCCAGCGCCACCGCGGCGGTCTGGGCCCCGGCGATGCGGGCTACCTCCCAGGTCGTCCGCCCCTCATCCACGATCGACATGGCCGTCCAGGCCAGGGACACCCCCAGCATGGCCGCGGCGGGCAGCCAACCGGGCGGCACCAGACAGAGGCAGATGATCAGTGCCGCCTCGGCCCAGGTCACGCTGACCATGCCGGCGGCGGCTCGGAACCGCAGCCGGGCCAACTGGGACAGGGCGAAGGCGGCCACCGCGATGCCGAAGCGGACCGGCCCGCCGAGCGGGTCGTCGACCGGCAGCGGGGCCGGAAGGCTGAGCCCGACCACCGCGGCGATCAGGGCGGTGCACAGGACGGCGGCGGTGAGCAGATGCAGTCCGAGGGGCGTCCCACGGCCTGGGTGCCGGTCAAGGGGATGACCGGCCCTGCCGGAGGTCACCGACCTCCTCCTGCCAGCCGACGACAGGGTACGTGAGGGGTCGACATCATCGTGATGGTCATCGACGCCCCCTTCCGCGCAGCATGGGGACTTCTGGTCCCCCCGGCGGAAGGCTAAGCCAAAGCCGGTGGTCGCAACAGGGGGCGACCATCCGGTTGGACGTGAATCATGCCCCGGTCACCCGTCCCGGTGCTGCTGGTGCCGGTTGGCGGTGTCCGTGGATGAATCCGCCGTGACGGTCCCATCTGTCGGATCACTGACCCTCGCGCCCTCGGCTGCCGCAGGGGTGTTGGGCTGCTGGGCAGGAAATTTGTCCGGCAGCCGGCGCAGCCGGGAGTTCATGTTGCGGATCAACAGCACGGTCGCGGTGCCCAGCACCAGGATGAGGAACAGGCCCATCGGCCCGGCCAGGCCACCGGTCCGAGTGTCCCCGAAGTTGTTCTGCGCGAGCACCTGGACGGCGGTCAGCATGGATTTCCTCCGAAATGCGGTGTCCGACCAGGGTAACCGGCCGCCGGATCAGCCGGCATGCGCCGTCTGCCGGATGCCCGCGAAGAGGTCCGACTCGGGCAGCGGGCTGTCGACCAGGGACCGGGCCAGTTCGAAGTCCTCCGTCGGCCAGGCGCCTCGCTGCAGTTCCATCGGCACCTGGAACCAGAAACCGTCCGGGTCGACCTGGGTGGCGTGGGCCCGCAGGGCGTCATCCCGGACCGGGAAGTACTCGGCGCAGTCCACCCGGGTGGTGATCCGGGGACCCTTGTCGGGGCGGTCCTCCCAGCGGGTCAGCCACTCCTCGTACGGGGACTCGGCTCCGGTGGCCAGGATCGCCTCGTGCAGCGCCAGGATCTTGCCCTTGGAGAACCCGATGTCGTAGTAGAGCTTCAGGGGCTGCCACGGCTCACCCAGCTCGGGATAGCGCTCCGCGTCGCCGGCCGCCTCGAAGGCCGCCACGCTGATCTTGTGGCACATGATGTGGTCGGGGTGGGGGTAGCCGCCGTCCTCGTCGTACGTGGTGACGACATGGGGCCGGAACTGACGCATCAGGCGTACCAGTGGGGCGGCGGCCACCTCGACGTCCTGGAGGGCGAAGCAGCCCTCGGGCAGCGGGGGCAGGGGGTCGCCCTCGGGCAGGCCCGAGTCGACGAAGCCCAGCCAGGCCTGTTCGACCCCGAGGATGGCGCGAGCCGCGTCCATCTCGGCTCGCCGGATGTCGGCGATGTTGGCCCACACCTCCGGCCGGTCCAGCTTGGGGTTGAGCACACTGCCGCGCTCCCCGCCGGTACACGTCACGACAAGCACGTCCACACCCTCGGCGACGTACTTCGCCATGGTGGCGGCGCCCTTGCTCGACTCGTCGTCGGGATGTGCGTGGACGGCCATGAGTCGAAGTTGCTCTGCCAACGTCGGCGCTCCTCGTCTCTGCCCAGCGGTTGACCCCCGGGGCCATCGTGGCCTGCCGGATTTCCTGCCCGGCGCGGTACTGCACCGCGCCGGCCTGTCATATTTGACACCAGCCATCATTGGCGCCGGGCAGCGAGAGACCGAGCATCCCAGAGGACCGGGCGCCCAACGGTGTGGGTACCCGCACCACCGAGTCGGGCAGGAAGGACGGACCTCCGCCATTCTTGCCCATACCGCCGACACAAACGCCAGGAGATACCCGCCGGTGACCGAGACGCACGCCACAATTCCACCGGGCGCGCCGGTGTTCCCCCCCGGCCGGTACGGACGCCGCCGGGAGCCCCGCCGCCGCCGGCCCCTGCTGACCGCGCTGCTGCTGGTCGTCCTGGTGGCCGCCCTCACTGCGGTCTCCGTCCGGCTCTACCGGCAGTACGGTGACCCCGCCTACGACGCCCAGGTGATCACCTACACGGACATCACGGACAGCCAGGTGGTCATCGACTTCCGGGTGAACCTGCCGGAGGGCGGGTCAGCGGTGTGCCTGCTGCGGGCCCGGGACAACCCCGGCGCCGAGGTGGCCCGGGAGGAGGTCCCGGTCAGCGCGGCCCAGGGGGAACGACAGGTCACCGTTCGGCATCGACTGGCTACCAGCGCACGCCCCTTCATCGGCGAGGTCGTCCGCTGCCGCCCCCCGGCCTGAGGCCGCGCTGCCTCCGGGTCTGAGCCCGCTGTCCCCCGGGTCTGGGACCGCCGGCCGCTCGGTGGGTGGCCGCCGGCCCCGCCCGGCGGACGTGATCACCGACACTCCTTGTCGTACGACACTGGTAACTTAAAGGTTCACCTGTCAGCCAGCACGCACAACCGAGGAGGACCGCCTGTGTCCAATGGCAACGAGGCGCCCGCCACCTGGCTGTCCCAGGACGCGTACGACCGCCTGAAGGCCGAGCTCGACGAGTTGATCGCCAACCGGCCGATCATCGCCGCCGAGATCAACGCCCGGCGTGAGGAAGGCGACCTGCGCGAGAACGGCGGCTACCACGCCGCCCGTGAGGAGCAGGGCAAGGCCGAGGGGCGCATCCTCTACCTGAAGGAACTGCTCCGCACGGCCCAGGTCGGTGAGGCGCCGACCGCCGACGCCGTGGCGCCCGGGATGGTCGTGACGATCTACTTCGACGACGACGCCGATGACACGGAGACATTCCTGCTCGGCTCACGCGAGATCGCCTCGACCACCGACCTCACGGTCTACAGCCCGGAGTCGGCGCTCGGCCAGGCGATCCTGGGCGGTAAGGCCGGCCAGACCTGCACCTACACCGCACCCAGCGGTGCGGACATCAAGGTGACCGTGGTCAGCTTCGAGCCGTTCTCCGGCTGACTCAGCCGCCCGCGCCAGCTAGACGACAGCCGACGCTGACTCGGCGGCCCGCGCTGGCTTGGCGGCGGCTGGCGCCGTGACCGATGGCATCCACGCCCGGAGGCCTGACACCGGTAGGTGTCAGGCCTCCGGGGCCATGGTCACCTGATAGCCGCTGGCCCGCAGGGCACTGATCAGGGTGTCGGAGTGCTCGACCCCCCGGGTCTCCACCGACAACGCCACCTCGACCTCGCCGAGACCCAGGTGCGGGTGGGCCCGCTGGTGGACCACGTCGACCACGTTGGCCCGGTGCTCGGCGATCTCACTGAGCAGCGAAGCCAGTTGCCCCGGCCGGTCCGAGCAGCGCACCGTGATCCGCAGATAACGGCCGGCTGCCGCCAGGCCGTGCTCGATGACCCGCAGCATCAGCAGCGGATCGATGTTGCCCCCGGAGAGCACGGCCACCACCGGGGCCTGCACCTGGACGACGCCCGCCAGCAGGGCGGCCACCCCCACCGCGCCGGCCGGTTCCACCACCTGCTTGCCGCGCTCCAGCAGCATCAGCAGCGCCCGGGAGATGTCCTCCTCGGTCACGGTGACGACCTCGTCGACCAACTTGCGTACGTGGGCAAAGGTGATCTCGCCGGGCCGGCCCACCGCGATGCCGTCGGCGATGGTGGCGAAGGTGGGCAGGCGGACCGGCTCGCCGGCCAGCAGGGACGGCGGGAAGGCCGCGGCTCCGGCCGCCTGCACCCCGATCACCCGTACCTGCGGGCGGAGCGCCTTGGCCGCCACCGCCATGCCGGAGATCAGTCCACCGCCGCCGATCCCGGTGACGATCGTCTCCACCTCGGGGCACTGTTCCAGGATCTCCAGGGCCACCGTGCCCTGTCCGGCGATGACGTCCGGGTGGTCGAACGGATGGATCAGCACCGCCCCGGTTCGTTCGGCGTACGCCTGCGCAGCGACCAGGGACTCGTCGACGTTGGCCCCGGCCAGTTCGACCCGGGCGCCGTACCCTTTGGTGGCGGCGACCTTCGGCAGCGGCGCGTTCACCGGCATGAAGACCGTGGCCTGGGTGCCGACCAGCCCGGCGGCCAGGGCCACCCCCTGGGCGTGGTTGCCGGCGCTGGCCGCTACCACCCCCCGGGCCCGCTCCTGCGCGGACAGCCGCGAGATCCGCACATAGGCCCCCCGGACCTTGTACGACCCGGCCCGTTGCAGGTTCTCGCACTTCAGCCAGGTCGGCCCGCCGAGCGCGGCGCTCAGCGGACGGGACGGCTCCAGCGGGGTGGTGCGGGTGACCCCGGCGATCAGTTCCCGCGCGGCCCGCACATCGTCCAGGGTGACCAGTTCCGTCATGCCCCTGATCGTGCCACCCGCCGTACCGGATGCCGGGATCGACTGGCGCGTGATCGACTCCGTTACGCCGTAGTGGCGGTATGCCACCGCCCCGCACCCCGCCATTGCGCCGAAACGGCGGCGCCAGGACCCACCCGCAACCCGCGCTACGCGCTGGCCGCGGCACCCGTCCCGACCCGGGGGTACCCGGGGGCGTGCCGGGGCCAGGGGGCCTCCATCTCGAACTGGCCGGCGACCCCTAGCAGGAGCAGCTCCGAGCCGGGGGGGCCGACCAGCTGCACGGCCAGCGGCAACCCGTCCGGGCGACGGCCCACCGGCACCACCAGGGCGGGCAGGCCGGCGACATTCCAGGGCGCGGCGTACGGGGCGTACCGGATGCTGGTCAGCATGTTGGTTTGCCAGGAGCGGGCCGACCAGCTGGCGGCCGGCGGCGGCGCGGCGGCCAGGGCCGGGGTGAGCAGCAGGTCCACGGAGTGGTCGGTGAAGAAGCCGATGGAGCGTTCCCGCCAGGCCGCCCGGTCGGCCTCCCGGACGTACCCCCGCCGCCAGGCCCACTCCCCGAGGGCTACATGCCGGCGGCTGCGGGGTTGCAGGCTGCGCCGGTCGACTGCGGCGGCCCGCACGTCCGCAGCGGCCGCGGCGAACCAGGTGGCGATGCCCTGCAACCCCAGGGCGGTCGGATAGACCGGGTCGGCGGGGAGGGTGTCGTGACCGGCGGCGGCCAGCAGCCGCCCGGCGGCGGCGACCGCCTCCCGGTTCGGGGCGTCGGGCGAGACACCCCGCACCGGTGAGCGCAGCGAGACACCGACCCGCAGCCGCTGGGGTGGCACCAGCTTCTGCTGGGCGCGTCCGGCCAGCACCTGGAAGCCGACCGCCGCGTCAGCGACCGTGGTGCTGAGCATGCCGTGCTCGGTCAGCCCGAACCAGTCCTCCGCACCGAGTTGGCAGGGCACCACGCCACGGCCGGGCTTCAGGCCGACCAGACCACAGCAGGCCGCCGGGATCCGGATGGAGCCGAGCCCGTCGTTGCCGTGGGCGATCGGCACCAGCCCGGCCGCCACAGCCGCCGCCGCGCCACCGGAGGAGCCGCCGGGGGTACGGGCCAGGTCCCAGGGGTTGCGGGTGACCGCGCTGTCGTCGTCGGTCACCGCCCACAGGCCCAGCTCGGGCATTCGGGTCACCCCGAGGATCACCGCCCCGGCGCCACGTAGCCGGCGCACCACCTCGTGGTCGGCCTCGGCGACGGCGGTACGCACCGCGGCGGAGCCGTTCCAGGTGGGCATCCCGGCCACCGGGGTGTTCTCCTTGACCGCCACCGGCACCCCGGCCAGCGGCAGGTTGGCCAGGTCCTCCTGCTCGTCGACCTTCTCCGCCTCGGTGACCGCCTCCCCGCCGCGCACGGTACGGAACGCGGCGAGGTCGGTGTCGGCCTTGGCGATGTGGTCCAGGTGGTCGGCCAGGACCTGGGTGGCCGAGACATCTCCCCGGCGTACCCCCCGGGCGATCTGTTTGGCGGTCGCCCCCACCCAGGTCGGCATGATGTCCTGCACGGCCACCCTCCCCAGCCAGCGGTCAGCCCAGCGCCTGCTCCAGATCGGCGAGCAGGTCTTCGACCGTCTCGATGCCGACAGACAGTCGCACGAGATCGCCGGGAACTTCAAGCGGCGAGCCCGCAGCACTCGCGTGTGTCATCCGGCCCGGGTGCTCGATCAGGGATTCCACCCCGCCGAGGGACTCGGCGAGCACGAAAAGCTTCGCCCGGTTGCAGATCTCGACGGCGTGCTCCTCGCCCCCGGCGGCCCGGAAGGAGATCATTCCGCCGAACCGGCGCATCTGCTTGGCCGCCACCTCGTGGCCGGGGTGGCTGGGCAGCCCCGGGTAGAGCACCTGGGCGACCTTGGCGTGCCCCTCCAGGTACCCGGCGATCCGCTCGGCGTTGTCGCAGTGCCGATCCATCCGTACGCCCAGGGTCTTGATCCCGCGCAGGGTCAGCCAGGCGTCGAAGGGGCCGTTGACCGCGCCCATCGCGTTCTGGTGGTAGCGCAGTTCCTCCCCGAGGGCGGGGTCGGCCGCGACCAGGGCACCTCCGACCACATCGGAGTGTCCGCCGATGTACTTGGTGGTGGAGTGCACCACCACGTCGGCGCCGAGGGCGATCGGCTGTTGCAGGTACGGCGAGGCGAAGGTGTTGTCGACCACCAGCAGCGCCCCGGCATCGTGCGCCACCCCGGCGAGGGTGGCGATGTCGGCGATGCCGAGCAGCGGGTTGGTCGGGGTCTCCAACCAGACGATCTTGGTGCTGCCGAGCCGGATCGCGGCCCGCACGGCGTCCGGGTCGGAGACCTTGGCCGGGGTGTACGACAGCCCCCACCGCTGCGCCACCTTGGCGAACAGCCGGTAGGTGCCACCGTAGGCGTCGTCCGGGATGACCACGTGGTCACCGGGGACACAGACGGTACGCAGCAGGGCGTCCTCGGCGGCCAGGCCGCTGGCGAAGGCCAGCCCGACCGGCCCGCCCTCCAGGGCGGCCAGGCACTCCTGCAGGGCATCACGGGTCGGGTTGCCGGAACGGCTGTATTCGTAGCCCTGCCGGGGTGCTCCGACGGCGTCCTGGGCGTAGGTGCTGGTCTGGTAGATCGGTGGGATCACCGCGCCGGTGCGGGCCTCGGGGTCCTGGCCGGCGTGGATGGCGAGCGTGTCAAAACCGTGACTCATGCCCGGAACGTTAGTCCTCCAGTCCGTCCCAACGGACGGAACCTGTCACCCGGGCGGTCATATCGATCATGGTGGGGCTTTGTCACCATGCGGGGAACCCGCCGACGGGATCTTGCCCGGCCGGCGACCGTACCCTGAGGAGAGCCCGTGGCCCGTGTCCTGCGCCGCCGTTTCCTGGCTGCGGCGGCCGTCTGTGTCCTGACCACGGCCGGTGGGCTGCTGGCACCGCCGGGTCCGGCGTTCGCGGCCGGGAAGTTCGCCCCGGCTCCGGGGGCCGCGGTGGCCGACAGCTGGATAGTGGTGCTGCGGGGCGACGCCACCCGGGATGTCGACGGCAGCGCCCGTTCGCTGCTGCGCCGGCACCCCGGCGCGCTGGCCGCCAGTTACCGGTCCGCGTTGCCGGGTTTCACGGCACGGATGTCCACCGCGGACGCCCGTCGGCTCAGCCAGGAGCCGCAGGTGGCGTACGTGGCCCAGGACGCCTTGCTGCTCCCGCAGGCCGCCCAGACCAACCCGCCCTGGCACCTGGACGCCCTGGACCAGCACGGTGGGGCCTTCGACGGCTCGTACGCCTACGACACCACCGGCCAGGGGGTGCACGTCTACGTCATGGACAGCGGGATGCGGCACACCCACACGGACTTCGGGGGCCGGGCCACCGGGGACGTCAACTTCGTGCCGCAGGGCATCGACCAGTGGGGCACCGGCGACTGCTCCGGGCACGGCACCCAGGTGGCCGGCCTGATCGGCGGCATGGTGCACGGGGTGGCCAAGGGCGTACGCCTGCACACCGTCCGGGTGGGTGGCTGCACCCCCGGGCAGGTCTCCTGGGCCATCTCCGCGCTGGACTGGATCGTCACCAACGCGGTCCGGCCGGCGGTGGTGAACATGAGCCTGGCGACGACCGCGAACCAGGCCCTCGACGACGCCGTCAACGCGGTGCTCACCGCCGGCATCCCGGTGGTCGCCTCCGCCGGTAACCACGGACAGAACGCCTGCGGCTACTCCCCCGCCCGGGTACCGGACGTGATCACCGTGGGTATGGTGCACGCCCTGCGGGACCGGCTGCCCAACTCGAACTTCGGCCCGTGCGTGGACCTGTTCTCCTTCGGCGAGCAGGTCCGCACCGTCACCGCAGCCAGCGACACCTCCACCACCACCGGTTTCGGCGGCACCTCGGCGGCGGCGCCCATCGTCACCGGTGCGGTGGCCCGCTACCTGCAACGCTTCCCCACCGCCTCGCCCCGGACCGTCGCCGCGCGGCTGGCCGACGAGGCCACCCGGGACCGGATCACCGACCCGGCCGGCTCGCCCAACCTGGTGCTGTACGTCGACCCGGGCGGGCCGGGCAACGACGGCTTCTCGGGACGGTACGCCGACGTCAACGGCGACGGCCGCGACGACATCGTCAGCTTCACCCGGGGCGTCCAGCCCGAGGTGCATGTGGCACTGTCCAACGGTGCCAGCTTCGGCGCGGCCACCCGCTGGCACACCTGGTTCGCCGCCGGGCAGGAGTTCCCGATGCTCGCCGACGTCAACGGCGACGGCCGCGACGATCTGATCACCTTCACCCGGGGCACCGCGGCGGACGTCTATGTCGCCCTCTCCACCGGCATCTCCTTCGGGCCCTCCCAGCTCTGGCACACCTGGTTCGCCGCCTTCAAGGAGACCCCGGTGGTCGGTGACTTCAACGGGGACGGGCGGGCCGACATCGCGACCTTCGTCCGGGAGAACGTCCGGGACGTCTATGTCGCCCTCTCCAACGGCACCCAGTTCGTCGGCACCAGCGTGCGCTGGCACGACAACTTCGTCGGGGACGACGACGTCCCGCTGGTCGGGGACGTCAACGGGGACGGCCGGGACGACATCATCGCGGTCGACCGGTTCACCGGTACGGCGGCGAGCGTCGGCCTCTCCACCGGCAGCGGTTTCGTGCTGGCGTACCAGTGGCTCGACTACTTCCTCAACCTCGGCAGCAGCGAGGTGCCGCTGGTCGGCGACTTCGACGGCGACGGGCGCGACGATCTGGCCGCGGTCAACCTCAACGGGCAGTACGCCGACGTGGCCCTCTCCGCCGGCAACCACTTCCTGCCGCGTACCCGCTGGGCCTGGACCCTCCCGGGCGGCGGCGCGATCCCGGGGGCCGGCGACTTCACCGGCGACGGGCGGGCCGACCTGGTCGCCTTCAGCCGGGGGGCGATGGCCCACGTGCACGTGGTCCGGTCGCACAACGGGGGCTACTTCACCGACCTGCGCCGCTGGCACGACAACTTCGCCGGGGGCGCCGCCATCCCGATGCCCGCCAGCCTGTGGTGAGCCACGGGACCGGAGAGTTGCCCTAGCCTGGGGCGATGGCGGGCTGCGTGTTCTGCGGGATCGTGGCGGGCGAGGTGCCGGCCTTCCGGGTCGTGGACGAGCCGGCCGGGATGGCCTTCCTGGACACCCGGCCGGTGTTCAAGGGGCATGTGCTGGTGGTGCCCCGTACCCACCTGGTAGCCCTGGCCGACCTGCCGCCGGAGTCACTGCCCGACTACTTCGGGCTGGTCCGGCGGCTGGCCGTCGCGATCGAGGCCGGGCTGGGGGCGGGCGGCACCTTCGTGGCGATAAACAACACGGTGTCCCAGTCCGTGCCGCACCTGCACACCCACGTGGTGCCCCGGACCAAGGGTGACGGCCTGCGCGGCTTCTTCTGGCCGCGTACCCGCTACGCCGACGACGCCGAGGCCACCTCGTACGCCGAGCGGATCCACACCGCCCTGCCCTGACGGCCCCGTACCCGAAATTGTTCGTTCAGGTTCTTTTCCCGCTACCGAACAAATTCGATTTTGTTCGGTACAGTTAAATCCGCCCTGACGAACAAAATCTTGGAGTCACCGTGCCAGGCCCAGGACGCCCGAGCCGTGCTGAGGTTCACCGCCGGATGGAAGAGGCGGTCCAGGAGCTACGGGACCAGTTCGGCGGCCTTCCCCGCCCCGGCGAGGCTGCCGACATCTGGTCCGACATCTGGCACCAGGAGGCCCACAACAGCACCGCGATCGAGGGCAACACCCTGATCCTGCACGAGGTCGAGAAGCTCCTCGACGAAGGCCGGGCGATCGGCGCCAAACCGCTGCGCGACTACATGGAGGTCCAGGGGTACGCGGAGGCCGCTAAGTGGGTCTACGGCCAGGCGCTGGAGCCTGGCGACTGGCAGGACGGCTCCCTCGTGTCGATGCAGGAGATCCGACACATCCACTACCTGGCCATGACCCCGGTATGGACCGTGGCACCGCATCCACACGCCATCGACGCCGAGGCCCCGGGCAACTTCCGGCAGCACGAAATCGCCAGATTCCCTGGCGGCATGAAGCCCCCGCCCTGGCCCGAGGTGGATTCCCTCCTCCGAAGCTGGGTGGACACCACCGAAACACTGCGCACCGACAGCGAGGTGCCACTCGCGGAGCGCTTGGGCGTGATTCATCACCGCTTCGAGGTCATTCATCCGTTCTTGGACGGCAACGGCCGCGCGGGACGGCTGGTCCTGAGCCTTCTGCTCGGCCGGCTCGGCTATCCGCCGGCCATCATCTACAAGCGCGACCGCAGCCGGTACCTGACTGCCTTGCAGCGAGCCGACCAGGGTGACCCGGGTGCCCTGGGGGAGTTGATCGCCCGCAGCGTCACCGGGAACATCCACCGCTTCCTGATACCGGCCGCCGCGGATTCGGCGCACCTCGTGCCACTGCCGGCTCTCGCCACGAGTGAACTGTCGGAAGCCGCCCTTCGGGTTGCGGCGAGCCGTGGACGCCTGCGGGCGGTCAAGGGGGACGACGGTGCCTGGCGGAGCAGCCGGAGCTGGGTGCAGGAGTACGCGCGGACCCGGTGGCGGCGGGGGCGGGCCTGACCGTTGGCGGGGCGGGTAAGGAAGTGGGGTCCGCCGGTGTTGCAGGCGGGGAAGGTACGAAAGGAGTTCCACCGTGTTCCTCCGCCGCATGAAGGCCGAGATGATCTCCCCCGACCAGGCCCTGCCCGGCCGTCTGATCGCGATGCCGGTCGCCGACCGGCACGAGGTGCTCGGCACCCCGCTGAGGGGTCCGTTCCCCGAGGGTTTGCAGGTCGCGGTGTTCGGGATGGGGTGTTTCTGGGGCGCCGAGAGGTTGTTCTGGTCCCTGCCGGGCGTTTACACCACCTCGGTCGGTTACGCGGGGGGCTACACCCCGAATCCGACCTACGAGGAGGTCTGCTCCGGGATGACCGGGCACGCCGAGGTGGTCCAGGTGGTCTACGACCCGGCTCGGATCAGTTACGAGGACCTGCTCAAGGTCTTCTGGGAGAACCACGATCCCACCCAGGGGATGCGCCAGGGCAACGATGTGGGCACCCAGTACCGCTCGACCATCTACGCCACCACCGACGACCAGTTGGCGACCGCCCAGACCTCCCGGGACGCCTTCGCCCCGATCGTGGCCCGCGCCGGCAAGGGTGAGATCACCACCGAGATCGGTCGGCTGGGCGACTACTACCTGGCCGAGGATTACCACCAGCAGTACCTCGCCCCGACCAAGAACCCGAACGGCTACTGCAACCACGGCCCGAACGGGATGAGCTGCCCGGTCGGCGTGGCCAGGACGGCCTGAGCTTGCGGTAGTTCTGGCGCGGGTCCACGGTATCCGCGCCAGAGCTGCCAACCTGGGCCGGGGCCGGCGAGGCCCCGGGCGTTGTCTCGGGGGCGGTATTGCTGACGCTTCCCCTATGCGGACGATGGGCTACCCCGGCGAGTTTCGCGACGCGCCGTGGCCGACGATCGAAGCCCGACTCGGCGAGTGGTGCGCCCGGTCGCCGCAGATGCGACCCATGCTTGACATCGCCAGGAGCGTCCTAGCCTCAGGAGCCGATGCTTACCTGGCCGGGTTGTTGTCGATGACGGACCTGGTCGTGGTCCCGACCCCGGTGCTCAGCCCGCCGTACGACGAAGTGATCGTCCGGTACCAGGGCCCATGGATCACGGTCGAGACGCTGACCCACAACGGCAGGAACGACCGCATCCGGCGCCCGGCCGAGGACGCTGTCCCCCTGTTCTGGCGCTTCATGATCGAAAAGTTCGGAATCCATCCGTCACCCAGCGGGGCGCCACCGGACGAAGAACTGGCCCGTACCGACGGCTGAGCACGACCAGTAAGCGAAGGGAGGCCCGGTTTTACCGACCGGGCCTCTCACTACGCGCCGGGTATTAGGGCGTACGTCACAGGACGCGGGCCGCCCCGATCAGGACACCCGGGCATGTTGCGGCACAGGACTTCCCAGGCCAAGAACATGGCGAAGCCAGGGTTACGCGGGGCGCGGATTCTAGCAAGTCTGTTACATGACTGTCATTGTCTCAACAGGCAGACTGCAACATCCTCTGGCAGCATGTTTTGACATGTGCGGACTGGCTGGGGAATTCCGAAAGGACGCGACGCGCGCCGATGTCGTCGCGGTGGAGCGGATGGCCGCCACGATGTGCGACCGCGGGCCCGACGGCAGCGGAGTGTGGTCCAACGGCCCGGTCGCGCTCGGTCATCGACGCCTGAAGATCATCGACTTGTCGGCCGCCAGCGGCCAGCCCATCGTGGATTCGGCCACCGGGCTGTCGGCCGTCTTCAACGGCTGCATCTACAACTACCGTGAGCTGCGCGCCGAACTGTCGGCCAAGGGCCACCGGTTCTTCTCGACCGGGGACAGCGAGGTAGTGGTCAAGGCGTACGCCGAGTGGGGGCTCGACTTCGTCGACCACCTGATCGGGATGTTCGCCGTGGCGATCACCGAGCGGGACAGCGGGCGGCTGGTGCTGGCCCGGGACCGGCTCGGCATCAAGCCGCTCTACCTGGCCGAATCGTCCGGGGTGGTGCGGTTCGCCAGCACCCTGCCCGCCCTGCTGGCCGGCGGCGACGTGGACACCACGATCGATTCGGTGGCCCTGGCGCACTATCTCAGCTTCCACAGCATCGTGCCGCCGCCGCGCACCATCCTGCGCGGGGTCCGCAAGCTACCCCCGGCCACCGTCCGGGTGTACGAGCCCGACGGCCGCAGCCACGAGCGGGTCTACTGGAGCCCGCCCTTCCTGCGTCGGGCCGAGCATGCCGACTGGTCCGAGAAGGACTGGCAGGACGCCCTGCTCGAATCCCTGACCAGGGCCGTACGCCGCCGGATGGTGGCCGACGTGCCGGTCGGGGTGCTGCTCTCCGGTGGTCTGGACTCCAGCCTGGTGGTCGCGCTGCTGGCCGGTGAGGGGCAGCGGGGCCTGTCCACCTTCTCCATCGGCTTCGACGCCGTCGGCGGCCGGGAGGGCGACGAGTTCCGCTACTCCGACATCGTCGCCAAGACCTTCGACACCGACCACCACCAGATCCGGGTGGCCGCCCGGGATCTGGTGCCGCCGCTGGAGGCCGCCGTCGCGGCCATGGGCGAACCGATGGTCAGCCACGACTGTGTGGCCTTCTACCTGCTCAGTCAGGAGGTGTCCCGGCACGTCAAGGTGGTGCAGTCCGGCCAGGGCGCCGACGAGATCCTCGGGGGCTACCACTGGTATCCGCCGCTGGCGCGGGTCGACCGCGAGCAGGCCCTCGACACGTACGCCCGGGCCTTCTTCGACCGCGACGCGGCCGGGCTGGCCCGGGTGCTCAACCCCGACTGGCTGGCCGAGGGAGACCCGGCGCGGGAGTTCGTCGCCGCGCACCTGGCCGCCCCCGGCGCGCAGACCGCGGTCGACGCGGGCCTGCGCATCGACACCCAGATCATGCTGACCGACGACCCGGTCAAGCGGGTCGACAACATGACCATGGCGCACGGGCTGGAGGCCCGGGTGCCCTTCCTGGATCACGAGTTCGTGGAACTGGCCGCCGCCTGCCCGCCCGAGCTGAAGCTCGCCCAGGGCGGTAAGGGGGTCCTCAAGGAGATCGGCCGCCGGGTGCTGCCGCACGAGGTGATCGACCGGCCGAAGGGGTACTTCCCGGTGCCGGGGCTTACCCACCTGGAGGGCAAGCTCCTCGACCGGGTACGGGACGCGCTGTCCGCGCCCGAGGCCCGCCGCCGCGACCTGTTCCGCACCGATTACGTCAACGCCCTGCTCGACGCTCCCAACGCCGAACTGACCCCGTTGAACGGAAACAAGCTGTGGCAACTCGGACTCCTGGAAATGTGGCTCCAGAGCCACGGAATCGACTGACCGTGACCGACACACTGGCCACCGGAACGGCTAGGGCCGACCGGGGCCGGGGACGGCGGTACGAGCGGGTCGGGCCGGGTGGCGACCCGGTCGCCGTGGCCGCCGGCAACGACCCCGGCGAAGACGAGGAGGGAACGCGCGGCGACGACGGCGTCGTGCTGGACTGCGGTTGGGGGCGGCTGGTCTTCGGCCAGACCTTCCACGATCAGGCCGCCGTCGCCGACGTACTGCGCTCCGAGGCGGCCGGCGCCCGGGACATCTGCATCTACCTGCGGGATCCCCATGTGCTGGTCTCCCGGCTGCCGGATGAGCTGTTCATCGACCCCTCGCTGACCTACCGGCTGCCGCTGCCCGGCTCCCGACCGGAGGCCACCGGGAAGAGCGGCACCGTCGAGATTCCCACCCTCCCGGAGGGCGCAGCGGAGCTGCCCGGGGTACGCATCCGCCGGCTGCGCGACGCCGCCGACGCGGAGGCGGTCAACCGGATCTACGCGGCCAACGGCATGGTCACCGCACCGGTCGAGATCCTGGTGGACAACGCCGCCACCGACCGCTTCCTGCACCTGGTGGCGGAGGCGACGACCGGCGAGATCGTCGGCACCATCACCGGGGTGGACCATGTCGCGGTCTTCGACGACCCGGACAACGGCGCCAGCCTGTGGTGCCTGACGGTCGACTTCAACCAGGCCCCGCCGGGCACCGGGCAGGCCCTGATCACCGAGTTGGCCGCCCGGCTGGTCGCCCGGGGTCGGGCGTACGTGGACCTGTCCGTGCTGGCCGAGAACGTCGGCGCGATCCGGCTCTACGAGCGGCTCGGCTTCTACCGCACCTCGACCCTCTGTGTGAAGCGCAAGAACCCGATCAACGAGCGGCTGTTCCTGCCGGCCATGCCGGCCGGGTACGACCAGCTCAACCCGTACGCGAAGATCGTCGCCGACGAGGCCATGCGGCGGGGCATCCGGGTGGAGGTGACCGACCCCCAGTGGGGTGAGCTGCGGCTGTCCACCGGTGGCCGGACGATCCTCACCCGGGAGTCACTGTCGGAGTTGACCTCGGCGGTGGCGATGAGCCGCTGCGACGACAAGCGGGTCACCCGACGGATCCTGGCCGAGGCCGGGCTGTCCGTGCCGCGCGGACGCACCGCCAGCGGGGACGCCGCCGACGTCGAGTTCCTGGCCGAGGTGGGCGAGCTGGTCGTCAAGCCGGCCCGGGGCGAGCAGGGCAACGGCATCACCGTGGGGGTCAAGACCCCGGAGGCCCTGGCCGCCGCGATCGAGTTGGCCGCCCGGTACTGCACGGAGGTGCTGCTGGAGGAGTTGTGCGCCGGTGAGGACCTCCGGGTGGTCATGATCGATCACGAGGTGGTCGCCGCCGCCGTACGCCGGCCGGCCTCCGTCACCGGTGACGGGGTGCACGACATCGCCGAGCTGATCGCGCGGCAGAGTCGCCGCCGGGCCGCCGCCACCGGTGGGGAGTCCCGCATCCCGCTGGACGACATCACCCGGGACGTGGTCGCCGAGGCCGGGTACGAGCTGCACGACATCCTGCCCGAGGGGCAGGTGCTGGCCGTACGCCGCACCGCCAACCTGCACACCGGGGGCACCATCCACGACGTCACCGGCGAGCTGCATCCGGTGATCGCCGAGGCGTGCGTGGCCGCCAGCCGGGCTCTGGACATCCCGGTCACCGGCCTGGATCTGCTGACCCCGGCCCCCGATCGACCCGAGCACGTCTTCATCGAGGCCAACGAGCGGCCCGGGTTGGCCAACCACGAACCGCAGCCCACCGCGGAGCGCTTCGTGGATCTCCTCTTTCCCGGGACGCGGGCACCGCAACGGCTGTGGACTCCGGCGGGTGCGGCACCATCGGGGGCATGACCGTACGCAAGACCATCCCGCTCCCCCTAGACCTGGACTACCTGCGCCAGGTGCTGCTCGAACTGCTGGACATCCCCAGCCCTTCCGGGCGTACCGATCACGTGCAGCAGTACGTCGGTGAGCGTCTGCACGCGCTCGGCATCCCGTCGACGCTGACCCGCCGAGGGGCGCTCAGTGCCTGCCTGCCCGGCCCTCGGGAGCACGGGGCGGACCGGGCGATCGTGGTGCACACCGACACCATCGGCGGGATGGTCAAGCGGCTCAAGGAGAACGGCCGGCTGGAACTCAAGCCGATCGGTACGCACAGCGCCCGGTTCGCCGAGGGAGCCCACGTCCGGATCTTCACCGACGACCTGGAACGGGTGATCACCGGTCAGGTGCTCCCCCTGAAGGCCAGCGGCCATCGCTACAACGAGGCCGTCGACGAGCAGGGCATCGGCTGGGATCAGGTCGAGGTACGCGTCGACGAGCCGGTGGAGGACATCGACGGCCTGCGGGCACTCGGCATCGACGCGGGCGACTTCGTGGCCTTCCTGCCCAACCCGACCGTCACCCCCAGCGGGTACGTCAAGTCCCGCCACCTGGACGACAAGGCCGGGGTGGCCGCGGTGCTCACCGCGATCAAGGCGATGGTCGACGCGGGGGTGCAGCCGGCAGTCACCGCGCACCTGCTGATCACGGTGACCGAGGAGATCGGCCACGGTGCCTCGCACGGCCTGGACCCGGACGTCGCCGAGATCGTCTCGGTGGACGCCGCAGTGGTCGCCCCCGGGCAGCAGTCCCGGGAGGACGCCGCCACCCTGGCCATGGGCGACGGGGTGGGCCCCTTCGACTATCACCTGACCCGCAACCTGGCCGCCATCGCCCGGGAGCACGAGGTGGACCTGGTCCGCGACGTCTTCGACTACTACCGCTCGGACGTGGCGGCGGCGGTGGAGGCCGGGGCCCACGCCCGGGTGGCCCTGCTCGGTTTCGGTGTCGACGCCACCCACGGTCACGAACGCACCCACCTGGAGGGGCTGCGGCAACTGGCCCAACTGCTCTGTCTCTACCTCCAGAGCGACCTGGTCTTCCCCGAGTGGGACGCCGAGCCGGAGGGCGACCTGGCGAACTTCCCCTCCCTGTCGGTGCAGCCGGCCAACGAGGACGGCCCCCGCGAGGGCCCGATCGGCATCGCCCCCGGCTCGTGAGGTGGCCCGGCATTCCCGGCCGGCCTGTGATCGAAATCCGTTGCCGCCGACCCCGACCCTGGATAGCGTGGCGGTACACGGGAAAGGAGGTGGTCCAGACTTGTATAGCAATCGGACTCGTGAGGTGGCTGTCCGCTAGCCGCTGTCCTCGACAGTGACCGTCTGATCCCAGGCGGGCAGTAAGAAGTCGTCGAGACCGTGTGGCAGCGGTGCGGCGAAACCACGACAAGCCACCCGGCCCCCGGGGTGCCGACCCAGTCCAGTCGGCCCGCGTCCGCGCGGAAGCCCCGGGGGTCGCTTCATGTCAGCGGAGGCCAGGGTGTCCATGCGTGAGCTGGTGGTGCTCGGTACGGCCAGCCAGGCCCCGACCCGGGCCCGCAACCACAACGGGTACGTGCTGCGCTGGGACGACGAGGTGATCCTCTTCGACCCGGGTGAAGGCAGCCAGCGGCAACTGCTGCACACCACGGTCACCGCCACCGACCTGACCCGGATCTGCATCACCCACTTCCACGGCGACCACTGCCTCGGCCTGCCCGGCACCATCCAGCGGCTCTCCCTGGACCGGGTCTCCCGGCCGGTCGCGGTGCACTTCCCGGCCGAGGGTGCGGAATACTTCGCCCGGCTGCGGCACGCCAGCTCCTTTTACGAGACCGCCGAGCTGGCGGTGACCCCGATCGAGGCGGACGGGCAGCGCATCGCGTTGCGCTGCGGCACCCTGGAGGCCCGCCGACTGCGGCACCCGATCGACACGTACGGCTATCGGTTGGTGGAACCGGACGGCTGCCGGATGCTGCCGGAGCGGCTGGCCGGGTACGGCATCGAGGGGCCGGCCGTCGGCGAGTTGCAGCGCGTCGGTCACCTGGACCTCGACGGGCGGCGCGTCACCCGCGAGGAGGTGAGCGTGCCGCGACCCGGCCAGCGGTTCGCCTTCGTGATGGACACCGGCCTCTGCGACGGGGTGTACGCGCTGGCCGAGCACGCCGACCTGCTGGTGATCGAGGCGACCTTCCTGGAGTCGGAGGCGGCGCTCGCCGCCGAGGTCGGCCACCTGACGGCCGCTCAGGCCGCCCGGGTGGCCACCGAGTCCGGGGTACGCCGTCTCGTGCTCACCCACTTCTCCCAGCGGTACCCCGACCTGCGCCGCTTCGCCGAGGAGGCCCGCGCCCACTTCGACGGCGACCTGGTGATCGCCGAGGATCTGAGCACCGTGCAGGTCCCGCCCCGGCGAGTACCCTCGGCCGGGTGACTGTCACGCTGCGTGCCGCAACCGCTGACGACATAGCGGCGGTGGGACGGCTCCACCAGCGTTCGCGGGTCGCCGCGTACTCGTCGATCCTGCCGCCGGAGGCACTGACCGACCCGACACCGGAGGCGATGGCGGACTACTGGACGCTCCGGTGGAGCTATGAGCGGACCGATCACCGGATGACCGTGGCCGAGCGGAAGGGCACCCTGGTCGGCTTCAGTTACCTCGGGCCGGACGACGAGGGCGACCCGGACACCGGCCTGCTCAACGCCCTCCATCTGGAGCCGGCGGAGCGTGGTCGGGGCATCGGTCGGGCTTTGATGATCGACGCGCTGGCGGCCATGGGGCGGCACGGCTGGCGTCGCGCGGTGCTCTGGGTGCTGCGCGACAACGCCCCCGCCCGCCGCTTCTACGAGCGCGGCGGCTGGCAGCGGACCGGGCTGGAACGCGACGACATGATCGGCAACGTGAGCGTCCGGCAACTGCGCTACACCCGCGCTTTGGGGTAAGGAAGGGCCCCTTATTAACGCCTACGGTAGAGGAAGGGCCCCCTATTAACACTCGATCTGGCGACGTACCGGCCGGGTGTTAACAAGGGGCCCCTGCTATGCATGAGGCGTTAAAAGGGGGCCCTTCCTTCCACCTCAGCGGGCGCCGAGGTGGGCGAGCAGGTCCTGACGGGTGAGGACGCCCTTGGGCTTGCCGTCGATCAACACCAGGGCGGCGTCGGACTTCTCCAGCAGGTTGACGGCCTCGCTGACCGGCTGACCACCGCCGACCATCGGCAGCGGCGGGGCCATGTGCCGCTCGATCGTGTCGTGCAGCTGGGCCTGACCGGTGAACAGAGCGTCGAGCAGGTCCCGCTCGGCGATCGAACCGGCCACCTCGCCGGTCACCACCGGGGGTTCGGCCTTGAGCACCGGCAACTGCGAGACGCCGTACTCCCGCATGTAGTCGACCGCGTCCCGGACCGTCTCGGTCGGGTGGACGTGCACCAGCTCGGGCAGGCCGCCCGGCTTACCGGCCAGCGCCTCGGCCACGGTCGGCTCCGAGCCGGAGTTGTCGAGGAAGCCGTACCGGGCCATCCAGGTGTCGTTGAAGATCTTGGAGAGGTAGCCCCGGCCGCCGTCCGGCAGCAGCACCACGATCACGTCGTCCGGGCCGGCAGAACGAGCCACCTCCAGCGCGGCCACCGCCGCCATTCCGCAGGAGCCGCCGACCAGCAGCCCCTCCTCGCGGGCCAGCCGCCGGGTCATCTCGAAGGACTGCTTGTCCGAGACCTCGATGATCTGGTCGGCCACGCTGCGGTCGTAGGTCTCCGGCCAGAAGTCCTCACCGACCCCCTCGACCAGGTACGGACGGCCGGTGCCCCCGGAGTAGACCGAGCCCTCCGGGTCCGCGCCGATGACCTTCACCGTCCCGCCGGAGGCCTCCTTGAGGTACCGGCCGATGCCGGAGATGGTGCCGCCGGTACCGACGCCGGCCACGAAGTGGGTGATCCGACCCTCGGTCTGCTTCCACAGCTCCGGGCCGGTCACCTCGTAGTGCGAACGGGGGTTGGCCGGGTTGGCGTACTGGTTGGGCTTCCAGGCCCCCGGGATCTCCCGGGCCAGCCGGTCGGAGACGTTGTAGTACGAGCGGGGGTCCTCCGGCGCGACCGCGGTCGGGCAGACCACCACCTCGGCGCCGTACGCCCGCAGCACGTCCTGCTTGTCCTGGCTGACCTTGTCGGGGCAGACGAAGACACACTTGTAGCCCTTGAGCTGGGCCACCAGGGCCAGCCCGACCCCGGTGTTGCCACTGGTCGGCTCGACGATGGTGCCGCCGGGCTTGAGGATGCCCGCCGCCTCGGCGTCCTCCACCATGCGCAGGGCGATCCGGTCCTTCACCGACCCGCCGGGGTTGAGGTACTCCACCTTCGCCAACACGGTGGCCTGGATGCCCTCGGCCACATTGCGCAGCCGTACCAGCGGGGTGTTGCCGATCAGCTCGACGACGTTGTCGTAGTACTGCACCTCGTTGTGCCCTTCTCCTTCGACGCCGGCGCCGCAGGCCTGGCGGGGGTGTCTGCCGTGAAATTCCCGCGCCAAGGGTACGTCGGTCAGGGCACCACGTGACCGGGGACCACGGTGCTGGTGCGCGCCTCCCATTCCAGGAAGCGTTCGGTCTCGGCCAGCACGGCCCCGGCCAGCCAGGTCACCATCACCGCGTCGTCGATCAACCCGAACACCGTCAGGAACAACTCCGGGACCGCGTCGACCGGGGAGACGATGTACGCCGTCGCCGCCGTCATCATCGCCAACCTCAGGCCCCCGTCGTACCGGCCGCGGGCGGTGGCGGCGATCATCCTGGGCAGCGCGCCGATCCGCGCGCCGAGCGACGGTCCACCCCGGGCACCAGCGGTCAGGGCCCGGCCCAGGGCCACGAAGGCGGCACCCCGCTTCAACGTCCTTGCCATCGTCGTGCTCCTCTCCACGTGCAGCGTGACGCCTGGACGCAACACCCTGCCATCAAATACCCAGACGGGTCGGATTCCAGGCACCGGGGTGCGCTCGCGAGCACCGAGAAGGTCGTACCGCCGCGCTAATGTCGCTGTATGGGGGCCGTTGGTTCTGTCGTACCCGAACGTCCGCGTTGGCCGCGCGCCTGGCGGGTGGCCCGGGTGGCCGCGCTCGGCACCGGCGCCACCGCGGCGGCTGCGGCGGCGGCGACCGGCGTACTGCTCGGGCAGGCCCGCCAGGCCCGCCGCATCATTCCGATGGCCGAGGCACCGCCACCCCGCTGTGACGGAGTCTACGGGGCCAAGTTTCCCGGCCCGCCGCTCACCATGGTCGTGCTCGGCGACTCCTCCGCCGCCGGCTACGGCGTGCACCGCCGCCGGGAGACCCCCGGCGCCCTGCTGGCCACCGGCCTGTCCCGGCGACTCCAGCGTCCCGTACGCCTGCACCGCTTCGCGGTGGTGGGTGCCATCTCCGCCAGCCTCAAGTTTCAGGTCGAGGCGGCTCTGGAGTGCGACCCGGATGTCGCCGTCATCCTGATCGGCGGTAACGACGTGACGAACCGTGCCCCCCTCGGACTGGCCGTGCGTCACCTCGTCGAGGGGGTTCGGGCACTGCGCGCGGCCGGTGCCGAGGTGGTCGTCGGCACCTGCCCCGACCTGGGCACGATCCGTCCCATCAAGCCACCCCTGCGCTGGCTGGCCCGCCGGTGGAGCCGCCAGCTCGCCGCCGCCCAGACCGTGGCCGTGGTCTCGGCCGGTGGCTGGACGGTCTCTTTGGGCAACCTGCTGGGGCCCCGCTTCACCGCCGAACCGGGGCGAATGTTCGCCTGGGACCGGTTCCATCCCTCTGCGGAGGGGTACGCCGTGGCCGCCGCCGCCATCCTGCCCACCGTGCTCGCCGCACTCGGTCACGGAGCGGATCGCAGGCCTTCGCCAACCCGCGTCGAAGGCGTACGGTCATTGCCGAGGGCCGCTCACGAAGCGGCGAGGCATCCGGGTACGGAGGTCAGCGGCACGCAGGTTCGTGGCAGTGAGAGCGGTCCCGGTGGCCGCTGGGCGCAACTGCGTCGCCGGGGGCTGTTCGGCATCGGCGCGATGTCATCGCCAGCCGGTGCCGACTCACCCGCAGTGGAGGAACTCAGATGATCGACCGGACGAGGCTCGCATACACCAGGGCTGCCCGGGCTGGGGCAGCGCGATGACCAGCAACGTGCCCGGGGGCCGGGTGGCCGGCTGGCTGGCCCGTACGGCCGCCGCCTCGCTGCTCGCCGGCACCCTGGGCGGCGCGGCGGTGCTCGCCGGTCAGGCCGTGGTGGCCCGCAGCCGCCGCTACGCCCAACCCGAACTGGGTCTCGCACTGCGGGCCACGGTCGGCCGCGTCGACGCCCCGCCGCTGCGGCTGGTGCTGCTCGGTGACTCCTCCGCCCTGGGGGTCGGTGTCGACCGTCTCGGCGACACCATCGGCGGGCAGTTGGCCGAGTTGCTGGCGGAGGGTCCGGCCGGGCGCCAGGTGCGGCTGTCCAGTGTCGGTGTCTCCGGGTCGCGCTCCACCGACCTGGCGACCCAGGTCGCCCGGGCGTTGCTCGGCGCGCAGCCGGACGTGGCGGTCATCCTGATCGGGGCGAACGACGCCACCACCCTGCGCAGGCCCTCGGAGGCCGCCGCCTACCTGGGTGCGGCCGTGCACCGGCTCCGCCAGGCCGGGGTGGAGGTCGTCGTCGGCACCTGCCCGGACCTGGGCGCGGTGCCGGCCATCGCCCCGCCCCTGCGGCAGGTGGTCGGCTGGGTGGGCCGCCAGGTCGGCCGGGCGCAGACCAAGGCGGTCCTCGACGCCGGGGGTGCGGTGGTCGACCTGGCCGCCGAGACCGGGCAGGTGTTCCGCGCCGATGCCGGCACCTTCTGTCACGACGGCTATCACCCCTCCGCCGACGGGTACCGGGTCTGGGCCCACGCCCTGCTGCCGGCGGTGGCTGCCGCAGCGGCCGTCACCCAACGCCGCTGACCCTCGCCGGCGACTTCCACGACAAGTTACTCGCGGGTTAACGTTGGGTCATGCCGATTGAGTCGCCACGCGATGCCGTGATCGTCGCCACCACCCGCTCGCCCATCGGTCGGGCCCACAAGGGGTCCCTCCGTGATGTTCGTCCGGACGACCTCGCCGCCACCATCGTGCAGGCGGCCCTGGACAAGATCCCCCAGCTCGACCGGCAGGAGATCGACGACCTCTACCTGGGTTGTGGCCTGCCCGGCGGCGAGCAGGGCTTCAACATGGCCCGGGTGGTCGCCGTCCTGATGGGCCTCGACCGCCTGCCGGGTGCGACCCTGACCCGGTACTGCGCCTCCTCCCTGCAGACCACCCGGATGGCGATGCACGCGATCCGGGCCGGCGAGGGGGACGTGTTCATCTCCGCCGGTGTCGAGGCCGTCTCCCGGTACGCCCGGGGTAGCTCCGACGGCCTGCCCTCGGAGGCGCAGGCCCTGCTGGGCCGTTGGGAGAACCCCCGCTTCGCCGAGGCCCAGCAGCGTTCCAAGGACCGCTCCGAGGCCGAGGCCCCGGTCTGGACCGACCCCCGCGAAGAGGGCGCCCTCCCGGACGTCTACCTCGCCATGGGGCAGACCGCGGAGAACCTGGCCCAGGTGTACGACATCTCCCGCGCGGACATGGACGCCTTCGGTGTACGCAGCCAGAACCTGGCCGAGAAGGCCATCGCGGACGGTTTCTGGGCCCGCGAGATCACCCCGGTGACCACCCCGGACGGCACGGTGGTCAGCATGGACGACGGGCCGCGTGCCGGGGTGACCCTGGAGGCCGTCTCCGGCCTCAAGCCGGTCTTCCGGCCGGACGGTCGGATCACCGCCGGCAACTGCTGCCCCCTCAACGACGGCGCCGCCGCCGTGGTGATCATGAGCGCGCAGCGGGCGCAGGAGTTGGGCGTCACCCCGCTGGCCCGGATCATCTCCACCGGCGTCACCGCCCTGTCCCCGGAGATCATGGGGCTCGGCCCGGTCGAGGCGAGCCGGCAGGCACTCAAGCGGGCCGGCATGACCATCGACGACGTGGACCTGGTCGAGATCAACGAGGCCTTCGCCGCCCAGGTCATCCCCTCGTACCGGCAGCTCGGGATCCCCGAGGAGAAGCTGAACGTGATGGGCGGGGCGATCGCCGTCGGCCACCCCTTCGGGATGACCGGTGCCCGGATCACCGGCACCCTGCTCAACGCCCTCCAGTGGCACGACAAGACCATCGGCCTGGAGACCATGTGCGTAGGCGGCGGACAAGGCATGGCCATGGTCCTGGAACGCCTCAGCTAAGAGCGCGACCACCTGGTCGGCTTGCTCGACAGGAGCTCGGAGGCTCGCTCACCTGCCAGCGCGCCTGACTGCAGGTCGCCCGCCAGGCCGACGCGCCTGCTTGGCAGGCGGCTGGCCTGCCCGGCGGCAGGTCCCTCAAAGTGCGGCTCGGGTCGCGGCCACCTCGGCCGTGGCCCGGGCCAGCACTTCCTCGGCCGGACCGGCGGCGAGCAGGTCGGCCGCCACCACCCGTAACTGGTCGGCCAGCGCCAGGTCATTGTCGAGCCGGGGCACCACCCGCCGTGGCTGCCCCTCCGTCTCGGCACCCAGGTCGGCGAGGCCCTGAATCAGTCGATGCACCAGCTCAGCCCGGGACACATTGCCGGTCGAGGCGGTAACCGACCACCGTCCCTGCTGCCAGTGCCCCACCTGCCGCACCAACAACTCCACACCCCGCCCCAACTCCACATCCCCCACCCCCAAAACCCTACCCACCCCCTCCCTCCTCCCCTCCCCTCCCACCCCCGCCCAGACCCCGTTGATCATGAGGTTGACGGCACCGTGGAGATCAACGAGTGCCGCCAACCTCATGATCAACGGGGCCAAGCGTGGGGCCAAGCGGGAGGGGGTGGGAGGGGGTGGGAGGGGGTGGGGGTGGGATGACGACGGCGCCCGGTCCCTGGGTGGGGAGCGGGCGCCGGTCGGTCGTTAGGCGGTGAGGTCAGTCGTCGCCCTGGAAGTAGCTCAGCAGGCGCAGCATCTCGATGTAGAGCCAGATCAGGCTGACCAGGATGCCGAAGGCGGCCACCCAGGAGTAGCGCTGCGGCAGGCCCATCCGGACGCCGTCCTCGACCTCCTTGAAACTGAGCACGAAGCTCAGCGAGGCGACCACGATGCAGACAAGGCTGAACCCGATGGCCAGCGCGCCACCGTCACGAAGGCCGGTGTTGACGCCGAACAGGGACAGCACCAGGTTGATCAGCATGACCGCGAACAGGCCGGCCATCACCGCGATCAGACCCTTGGTGAACTTCGGCGTGGCCCGGATGACCCGTGCCTTGTAGAGCATGGTCATCACGAAGAAGACACCGAAGGTCGCGACGACCGCCTGGATGACGATGCCGGGGTAACGCGCCTCGAAGAACTTGCTGATCGCGCCGACGAGGACACCCTCGACGACGGCGTACGCGACGATCAGCGCCGGGTTCGCCATCTTGGAGAACGAGATGATCAGGCCGAGCACCAGACCGACGATGGCCGCGCCGATCCAGGCGACACCGAGCAGCGCGTCCGGCACCAGGGCCCAGGCCGCTGCGGCGGAGACGCCGACGATGGCCAGGAGCATGACCGTCTTGACCACCACGTCGTCGATCGACATGGGGGTGACCGCCTGCGGCGCCGCCGGGAAGCCGGGTGCCCCGGGGTAACCGGCCTGCGGGGGGTAACCGGGCTGGGGCGGGTAGCCGGGCTGCTGGGGGTAGCCAGCCTGCGGCGGGTACTGCTGGGGGTATCCGGGCTGCCCGTACGGCCCGGTCGGGGCGTACCCGGCGGCACGCTCCCGCTCGGCCGCCTGGCCGAGCCGAGCGAGTACCGGGTTCGAAGTCTTCACTGTCTGGCCTCCCTAAGGGGGTCGTGGCACGTCAACGCGCCCTATAAGAGTAAACGGCCGAAACAGCCGGGTGGACGTCGGAAGGCTGAGGGAACGCTGAGAGTGCCCGGGGCGGGGGTCGAACCCGCACGCCTTTCGGCAGCCGCTTTTAAGGCGGCCGTGTCTGCCGTTCCACCACCCGGGCGGGTGACCCCGACGCGCCGGTACGCGCGGTGCAGTGCCACGGTAGCGGTTTCCCGGCCGGTACGACGTCCCGTGTGCCGGCCGCTCCGGCCCGAACTCGGAACGACGCACGTCAACGCGCTGCCCCCGGCCGCAACGAGGCAGCACAGGGGGGCAGGCGTTAAGAGGGGACCCCTCCTCTACGTGAGACGTTAAGAAGGGGCCCTTCCTTACTTGCGGGAGGCTTCGGCGAAATCCTCGCGGGGGTCGTGCAGCTGACCCAGGGCGACCACCTCGCGCTTGAGGACGAAGGCCAGGGTCCAGTCGACCACGACTCGGATCTTGCGGTTGAACGACGGAATCCGGCTCATGTGGTACGTGCGGTGCATGAACCAGGCCGGCCAACCGGTCATCTTGATGCCGTAGACCTGGGCCACCCCCTTGTGCAGGCCGAGGCTGGCCACACTGCCGGCGTGCTTGTGCTTGTAGGCGACCGGCTCCCGCCCCCGGATCACGGCCACGATGTTGTCGGCCATCCGCTGGGCCTGCCGTACGGCGTGCTGGGCGCTCGGCGAGCAGTAGTTGCCCGGTGCCTTGGTCAGGTCCGGTACGGCGGCGCAGTCCCCGGCACTCCACGCGCCCTCGACGATCCGGTCGCCGTCGACCACCTGAAGGGTCGGCAGGCAGGTGACCCGACGCCGCTCGTCGCGGGGAAAGTCGGTGGCGTCCAGCATCGGTGCGGGCTTCACCCCGGCGGTCCAGACGATGGTGTCGGAGGCGAAGCTGTCCCCGTCGGAGAGCTTGACCACCCCGTCGACGCAGGACTCCAGGCGGGTGTCCAGCCGGATGTCCATGTCCCGCTTCAGCAGCTGCTGCACCGTGTAGGCGCCCATGTCCCGGTCGACCTCGGGCAGCACCCGCTGGGTGGCTTCGACCAGCACCCACCGCATGTCCGAGGTCTTCAGCTCCGGGTAGTACCGCAGCGCGTCGCGGGCCATGTCCTCCATCTCGGCCAGGGCCTCGATGCCGGCGTACCCGCCACCGACGAAGACGAAGGTCAGCGCCCGGCGGCGCACCTCGGGGTCGGTGGTGGCGGCGGCCACATCCAACTGCTCCAGCACGTGGTTGCGCAGGTAGATGGCCTCACCGATGGTCTTGAAGCCGATGCCGTGCTCGTGCAGCCCGGGAATCGGCAGGGTGCGGGAGACCGAGCCGGGGGCGACGACCACATGGTCGTACGCGATCTCCCGGGGCGGGCCCACGATCGGCTGGACGGTGGCGATCTTGCGGTCGTGCTCGATGCGGGTGACCGCACCGGCCACTACCGTGCACTTGCGCAACTCCCGACGCAGCGGCACCACGGCGTGTCGCGGAGAGATGTTGCCGCCGGAGGCCTCCGGCAGGAAGGGTTGGTACGTCATGTGCGGCTGGGGGTCGACGACGACGACCTCAGCCTCACGGGAACTCAGCTTCTTCGACAGGCGCAGCGCCGCGTAGAGACCGACATGCCCGGCACCCACCACAAGGATCCGCTTCGGATTCACGCCTACCATCTTTCCCCCAGCGACGGCGCTAATCCCGCTCACAGCCGCCTTCTGTGACCGAGCACAACCTCCCTGTGATCTGGGCTACTCAGTCAATCGACCGCACTTCGGGCACGGGTGCCGGACGGTCCCACAGGACCCTCAAGCCCCTCAGGTCACCGGCGTTTCAGCAGCCAGGCCAGCCACGCGGTCACCCCGAGAGCCACCACGAGACCGGCGATCGTGACGGACTGCCAGCCGGCCGTGCCCGCCCCGATCCGGCCCACCTCCAGCAGCAGCACCCCGAGCACGGCAGTGGCGAGCAACACCCAGCCGGTACGCGTGAGCCAACGCACGATCAGGTCCGGGTCCACCACCGCGTCGTACGGCAGGACCGCCACCAGGGCGCACAGGGTGTGGGTGAGATAGAGGAGCACCGCCACCGCCATCAGCCGCCACAGGGCGACCGGTCGGTCGTACCCGTCGGTGGCCATCAACCAGCCTCCGACGGTGACCAGCGCGGCGAAGGTGGGCCAGAACCGGCGCGGCGCCAGCGCGGGCAGGGCCGCGACCGCGAGCAACGGCAGCAGGGCCTGCCCCGCGACGACCTCGGCCGGGTACGCCAGCAGCAGCCCCGCCAGCGAGCTGACGAAGATCCCGAGGCGGATCAGCACCGGGGCCAGCGCGATCCGGCTCGCCACCGTCTGCAACGTGCGGATCCGACCAGTGAGGCTTCCGATCACTGAGCTGGCTCTCCGTTCGCGACTGCGGGACTCCGCTGCGCTGCATTCCTCGCGCTCACCGAGCCCACCTTTCGTTCGCGACTGCGGGACTCCGCTGCGCTGCGTTCCTCGCGCTCACCGAGCCCACCTTTCGTTCGCGACTGCGGGACTCCGCTGCGCTGCATTCCTCGCGCTCACCGGCCACCTACCCGGGGGGCGGCGGCCAGGCGGGCCACATCACGCAGCACCTGGTCGAGGCTGCCCGCGCCGGCCCACGGTACGACCGGCACCCCGTGCTCGCGTAGTTGCGCGATCATCGTGTCCCGGTCCAGCCGCCACAGCCGGTACGCCACCTCGGCCCAGCCCCGGTCCTTGGGGGGCGACAGGTCGGCCGGCAGGGTGTCCACGGCGACCACGAACCGCCCCGAACGGGCCAGCCGGGCCAGCATCTGCGCGGACCGCTCCTCCAGCAGCGGGGTGAGCACCACCACCAGGGCGTCCGCGGAGAGCAGTTGCGAGCCGAAGACCTGGTCGTACGGCTCGTGCGGGGAATGCTGGGCCTTGACGTCCAACAGCCATTCCAGGACGGTCAGGTACTGCCGCCGCCCGGTGGCCGGACGCAGTCGCCGGGCGCTCGGGCCGTACTCCAGCAGGGCCACCCGGTCGCCCCGATGCAGGTAGTGCTCGGCGATGGCGGCGGCGGCCCGGACGGTGGTGTCCAGCACCGTGGCCGCGCCCGCGACGCCGCCGGAGCGGCCCGCCTCGGCCAGCACGTCCAGCAGGACGATCACCTCGGCGTCCCGGTCGGAGAGGGTGGCCGCCACGTGCAGTTGCCGGGCCCGCAGGGACACCCGCCAGTCGATGCGGCGGAGCCGGTCGCCGGGGGCGAAAACCCGTACCCCGGCCAACTCGCCGCCTTCCCCGGCCCGCCGGGAGTGGTGCGCGCCGACCAGGCCGGCCGCCCGGGGCATCGCATTGACCGCCTCGAAGGGCTCGGTTTTCGGGTACACCCGGTTGACGACCGGTTCGGCGATCACCGCGCGGGAGACCAGCAGGCCCTGCGCGGCGGCTACCCGGGCCCCGGCCGGGCCGAACTTGTGCCGCCCCCAGCGCAGGGCGGTGCCGGTCAGTTCCAGGTCCACCGCGGTGTCCGGGTCCACCGAGGTGACGAACGGCCGGTCGGTCACCGAACGGCGGTCGCCGCTGCGCCCGCTGACCGCCCCACCGGCCAGGGCGGCCTGGTCGATGCGCAGCCAGGGCGAGACCCGGGTACGCAGCACGGCCACGTCGTACGGTGTCGCGTCCGGGTTGCCGACGCTGACCCGCCCGACCAGCTCGCCCCCCTCCACCAGGTGTCCCTCGTCGACACTGACCCACACCCGGGGCAGCTCGGTGGGGCGATGGCGCAGCGCGTACGCCGTGCCCAGGGCGAAGGGGGCGGCCAGCACGATCAGGTCCACCCGGCCCAGCAGCACCGCCGCGACCAGCAGCAGGCCGGTGAGCAGCACCGCCCGACCGAGCGCCGAGGTGGGCGCCCAGTTGGCCGGTGCCGATCGATCCGCGAGCCTCACGTCGGGTCAGACCCCCGGCCGCCCGGCGGCGTAGCTGGGCAGTGCCCCGCTGGCCGGTGCCGGGGTCTGGTCGAGGACCTCACCGACCACGAAGGACGGGTCGACCCGACGCAGCCACATCTCCGGCCGCAGGGTGATCCGGTGGGCCAGGGCCGGCACCGCCACCTCCTTGACGTCCTCCGGCACCACGAAGTCCCGGCCGGAGAGCACCGCCCGTACCCGGGCCAGCAGCAGCAACGCCAACGAGCCGCGCGGCGAGGCGCCGACCAGCACCGAGGGATGTTCGCGGGTGGCCGCGGTCAGAGCCACCATGTAGCGGCCCACCGAATCCTCCACGGTGACGTCCTCCAACGCCCCCTGCATGGCCCGCAGGGTCGCCGCGTCGACCACCGGCTTGATCTCGGCCTCCTCACGGCGGCGGGCCATCCGACGGCGCAGCACCTCCCACTCCTCCTCCTGGGGCGGATATCCGAAGGACACCCGCAACAGGAACCGGTCCAGCTGCGCCTCCGGCAGCGGATAGGTGCCCTCGTACTCGATGGGGTTGGCGGTGGCCAGCACGTGGAAGGGCTCGTCGAGCCGGTAGGTCACCCCCTCCACCGAGACCTGCTTCTCCTGCATCGCCTCCAGCAGGGCGGACTGGGTCTTCGGCGGAGTCCGGTTGATCTCGTCGGCGAGCAGCAGGTTGGTGAAGACCGGCCCGGCCCGAAAGGCGAAGTCCCCGCTGCGCTGGTCGTACAGGAAGGAGCCGGTGACATCGGCCGGCAACAGATCCGGGGTGAACTGCAGGCGCCGGAAGTCCAACCCGAGCGCCTGGGCGAAGCACCGGGCGGTGAGGGTCTTGCCCAGGCCGGGCAGGTCCTCCAGCAGCACGTGGCCACCGGCGAGGATGCCGGCGAGCACCAGTTCCAGGGCGTCCCGCTTGCCGACCACGACCTGGCCCACCGCGTCCAGTACCGCCCGGGCGAGGTGACCGACCTCGGTGGGGGGCATGGTCCGGGCGGCGTCGTTCATCAGATCTTCTCCAGTTCGGCGACGATCACCGCGAGGTCGCGCGGTGAGGGGGTACGGCGAGGCGGGGTTTCCAGGAACATCCACAGGCGATCACCCAGCAGAGCACGCGCCCGGGTCGGGTCCGACTCACGGGTCACGCCGTGTTTGAGGCGGAGCCGCTCGTCGGCCAGCTCGGCCAGCCGGGGCAGGACCAGCCCGGTGAACCGCTCCGGGCTGGACTTCGTCCACTCCAGCGGCACTTCCCACCGGTTGATCGCGCTGCGCAACGCGTCCCGGGCGTCCCAGTTGTACATGCCGTCCTCCTCCCCACCGGAGCCTGAGGTGGACCGCGCGGATCTCGGCGGCGGGGCCAGCAGGACGACGATGCGACGCACCAGCAGCAGGGTGACCACCGCAGCCACCAGCACCAGCAACGACACCCGCAGGCCGACCGCGCGGAGCCCGGCGACGAGCACCACCGTGCCGGCGGCGGCGACGCCGAGGAAGGTGGCGACCGTCCGTAGCCACCCGGCCGGGCGCTGCTCGGGCTGGACCGACCGGTCCTCGTCGAAGCTGAGCAGGTCGTCGATGCTGGTGCTGCTCATGTCGTCACCTGTTCGACCGTGGCGGCGAGTTCACCGCGCAACCGGCGCAGGGCGGCCCGCGCCTGGTCGCGGGTGTGTTCGTCGACCGGCCGGGTGGCGTACCGGGCCTCCCGGTAGACGTTCGCGAACTCGGCCAGCACATCGGCGCTGACGATGGCCGGCACACCGGCGGAGGGGTCGCCGCGCAGCAGTCGGGTGACCAGGTCGGTCGGGGTGTCGCCGGCCAGCCGGGGCACCCCGGCCGCGGCGGCTGCCTCTTCCAGGCGTACCCAGCAGGCGATCACCGCGGTCCGGGGGTCGGCGGAGCGATCGTCCAGTTCGACCAGACCGGCGTCGACCGCGGCGACGACCTCCCGGGCGGTGCCTTCGGCGTCGCGTCGGGCGACCCCGACCGGCAGCCGTCGGGTGACCCGCCGGGCCACCGACCGCATCACACTCCACCCCAGATAGCTGAGGGCGGCCAGCAGCGCGATCCCCAGCAGCACCACGGCCACCGTGCCGAGCCAGGTGGGCAGGGCCGTACTGGCCTGCTCGGCGGCTTGCCGCGGCTCGGCCGGAATGGAGGGTCGGGGGTCGCCGGTCGGGTACTCCAGCACGAAGGGAGCGTCCTGCACGGCGGGCGGGATCCGGCTGGCCCCGATGGAGGAATGGGTGGCGGCCAGCGCCACGGCAGCCAGCAACGCGGCCACCACCGCGACCGGCCACCACCTGCGTACGAGGTCCATTCGGTCCACCTCCGGGCCACCGGGGCGTACGCCGGGCAGGTCAGGGGTCCTGTCCGTCATCGCCACCACCCCGCAGCCTCAGTCCACCTCGGCCAGTCGTTTCGCCTCGGTGAACACATCGTCCAGCATCCCTGGTGTCAACCGTCCCGTGAAGGTGTTCTGCTGGCTGACGTGGTAACAGCCGAGCAGTTCCGGTACGGCCGTGCCGGACCAGTGTGCCCCATGGCCGAACGAGGGTCGCGGGCTGGGCGCGGCGACACCGTAGACCTCCCGCGACACCGGCCACCACGCGGCCCAGGCGAAGGCACCCAGGGCGACCACCACCCGCAGGGTCGGTCGGATCATCGCCACCTCCCGATGCAGCCAGGGGGCGCAGGTGTCCCGCTCGGCGAGGGTGGGCTTGTTGTCCGGTGGGGCGCAGCGTACGGCCGCGAAGATCCGGGTGTGCCGCAGGGCCAGCCCGTCGTCGGCGGCCACACTGGTGGGCTGGTTGGCCAGGCCGGCGCGGTGCAGGGCCGCGAAGAGGACGTCACCGGAGCGGTCACCGGTGAAGATCCGCCCGGTGCGGTTGCCGCCGTGCGCCGCCGGGGCCAGCCCGAGGATGCCGATCCGGGCCATCGGGTCACCGAACCCGGGCACCGGCCTGCCCCAGTACTCCTGGTCCCGGAAGGCGGCCCGCTTGGTGCGCGCCACCTCCTCCCGCCAGGAGACCAGCCGGGGGCAGGCGTAACAGTCGCTGACCGCCGCGTCGAGGTCGGCCAGGTCGGTCGCCCGCGCGGCGCGGGCGACCACCTCGGCGGGGGTACGCGAGTCAGCCAAGCTTCGCCCGGAAGAGTTTCAGGCTGCGGGCCCAGGCGCTGGTGGCGGCCCGCTGGTCGAAGTGCTCCGGCCGGTCCTCGTTGAAGAAGGCGTGCGCGGTGCCCGGGTAGTCGTGCAGGTGGCAGGTGCCACCGGCGTTCTCGATGGCCCGGCGTACGGTCTGCACCCCCGGGTCGGCCGAGGTGCCGTCCGCCTCGGAGCAGTGCACCAGGGCGTCCTTACCGGCGTAGTCCGGCCACTCCGACCGCATCCCCTCCCAGGGCAGGCGGGGGTAGAAGGCCGTCGTGGCGACGATCCGCTCGGAGAAGTTCCCGGCCCACAGGGCCAGGCTGGCCCCGGCGCAGAACCCGGCGCAGCCGATCTTGCCGGTCACCTCGTGTCGGCCGGCCAGGTACTCGGCGGCCGCGGCGATCTCCCGCGCCGCCTCGTCCATCTGCGGCCCGTTCAGCATCTGCTGCGGCTCGCTCGGCTTGCCGGCCGGTTCCCCGCGCCGGAAGTCCGGGGCCAGGGCCACGAAGCCCGCCTCGGCGAACCGGTCCACCACCGACCGGATGTGCGGCGCCAGCCCCCACCAGTCCTGGATGACGATGACGGCGGGGCTGGCCGTGCCGGTGGCCGGTATCGCGAGGTAACCCTCATGCGTACCGCCACCACCACGGTAGGTAACCATTTCGCCCATCGGCCCGTCCTCCTAGCGGTCAGTCATCGTTGGCTGGTCGCCCAGTGGTCCTACGTGCCGGTAGCCTGCCACGCGGTCACCTCCCGCCGGAAGATGCCGGAACAGTGGCATACACCTCCTGTTCGCATCCGCGCTGGCCGCTGCGGAAGATGTCTCAATTGGCGAGGCTCCAGGCGATGCCGTCGAGGATGTCGTGCTCGGAGGCGACCACCGAGTCCAGGCCGGCCCGCTCCATGATCACGCGGAGCACGAGGGCACCGGCCCCGATCACGTCGGCCCGGCCGGGGTGCATCACCGGGATGGCCAGCCGCTGCTCGCGGGTCATCGCCAGCAACTGTGCGGTCACCTCGGCCACCCGGTCGTACGACACCCGGGCGTGGTGGATGCGGCTCGGGTCGTACTCGGTGAGGCCCTGGGCTATCGCGACCACGGTGGTGACCGAACCGGCCAGCCCGACCAGGGTGGCCGCCTCGCGGCCCGGCACGGCCGTCAACGCCCGGTCCACCGCCACAGCGATGTCCGCCTGGGCGGCGGCGATCTGGTCCAGGCCGGGCGGGTCGCCGTGCAGGTGCCGCTCGGTCATCCGGACGCAGCCGATGTCCATCGAGATCGCCGCGTGCACCCCCGCCTCCCGGCTGCCGACGACGAACTCCGTAGAGCCACCCCCGATGTCCACCACCAGGTACGGCGACCGGGCCTCGGCGGGCAGCCCGCGCACCGCCCCGGTGAAGGAGAGCCGGGCCTCCTCGTCGCCGCTGACCACCTCGGGCGGCACCCCCAGGGTCTGCTCCACCATGGCCCGGAAGTCGGCGGCGTTCTCGGCGTCCCGGCTGGCCGAGGTGGCGCACATCCGCACCCGTTCGGCCCCCAGCTTCGCGATGTCGGCGGCGTAGTCGGTCAAGGCGATCCGGGTCCGCTCGATTGCCTCCGGAGCCAGCCGCCCGGTGGCGTCCACCCCCTGGCCGAGCCGCACGATCTCCATCCGCCGGGTCAGGTCGACCAGGGGTGCGGTCGTACCCGCCGAGGGGTCGGGCAGGTCGGCGACCAGCAACCGGATGGAGTTGGTTCCGCAGTCGATGGCGGCCACACGCGTCGTCACGTCGGTCACCCTATAGCGCCGCCGCGCCGCGAACTCCTACTCGCCGTCCCCGTCGCGCCGGGCTTTCCGTCCCCGTCCCGCCCAACCGACGAACCGGTGGAACAGCGCCATCGGCTCGGGCCCGTCGTGTGGGTTGAGGTGGTAGAGATCGCGCATGGCCTCGTACATCAGGCCGGCTAGGTAGATCGTCAGGCCGACGGCGTTCCGGTCGAACTCGACACGAAGCAGGAGCCGCGCCTCCGCGCAGGGCCAGGGCTGCCCGTCGACCCGACAGCACCACATCGGCCGCAGCGGGGTGTGCGGGGCGTTCACTCCGCTGGCGTACGGGCGAACAGGGTGCGGACCCCGGCCCGGCCCCAGGAGTTGATTAGTGATCATCGTCATTCACCATTCGCTCGCCACTGCACGCACATCGGTGGTGGGGAGGGCCGCCCCGGCACGGGGGAAGTCCAGGGCGGCCCCGACACGAAATCCACCCCGTCCCTCGTGGATAGGAGCAGATCCGTATGTGTGGGAGTCTGCCCAGGACGGCACGGGTGTCGATACGTGCTCGCGGCATCTGCGCAGGTGCGAGCGGCTTCAGGGCCGGTTTGACAAGACGTCGGGCGGAATTGGGCAGAGGTGAGGAATCGATGGGCAACGCAATCGACTACGTACGCGAGGAACTGCGACTGCTGCGGGCTCACCTCGGGCTGAGTCAGGACGATTTCGGCCGGGTCATCGGCTATTCCGGCTCACACGTCAGCTCGGTCGAGACCGGCGGCCGACCACCGACGAAGGACTACATGCTCGCTGTCGACCGCGCCCACGATCCGGCCTTCGACGCGGAGGCGGCGGAGGGGCGGTTCGGCCGGATGCTGCGGGAGTTGTCGAAGCTGGAGCAGACCCCGTCGTGGTTGCGGGAATGGATCGAGTTGGAGCGCGAGGCGGCGCTGCTGCGCTGGTACGAGCCGGCGTACCTGCCCGGCGTCTTCCAGACCGAGGCCTATGCCCGCGCGACCATGAGCGACGGCCTGCTCCCACCCGACCAGGTCGACCAGCGGGTCGCGTCCCGGCTGGACCGGCAGGCGATCCTCACCCGGGACGTGCCGGTGCCGGTGGTGGCGGTGCTCGACGCGATGGTGCTCCGGCGGGGGATCAACGGGCGTACCGACATCATGCGGGAGCAGCTCGAACAGTTGGTCAAGATCACCGAGCTGCCGCACGTGCAGATCCTCGTGGTGCCGGAGGAGAGCGGGCTCTACTCTGGGTTGCAGGGAGGGTTCATCCTCGCCACGCTGAGCGACGGCTCAGAGGTGGCCCACCTCGACCACCAGGTCCGGGCGCAGATCGTCAACCACACCGACGACCTGGCCGCCCTACAACGGACCTGGGAGGCGGTCCGGGGTGAGGCGCTCCCCCGCAGGCAGTCCCTCCAGCTGATCAAGGAAGCGGCGCAGACATGGACATGACAGGTGCCAACTGGCGCAAGTCGAGCTACTCGGGCAGCAACGGCGGGTCGTGCGTGGAGGTGGCCGACAACCTGACCGGGGTCGTGCTCGTCCGCGACACCAAGGACCGAGACGGCGGCACCCTAGCCTTCACCCCGACCTCCTGGGCGAGCTTCGTCGAGCTGGCGAAGACGACCGCCCCGACCCCCTGACCGCCCGCTGACGCCGAAGCCCCGACCAGCCGAAGCCCCGACTGGGCGGGGCTTCGGCGTGTGTCGGCCCAGCGGCCGACCCCTACTTGGCGAACCCGTGTCCCGAAGAACCGCGAGAGCGCAGACGGCTCAGCTCGACAGGGCCTGAAGCGGCAACCTCACCCGGCTCGCAGGCATTCCGCCACGCCGGGCGGGCAGCCCCTTACGCCGAGGTCAGAGGCGCAGCAGCATCCGGGTGTTGCCCAGGGTGTTGGGCTTGACCCGTTCCAGGTCGAGGAACTCGGCGACACCCTCGTCGTACGAGCGCAGCAACTGCTCGTAGACGGGGTGCGGCACCGGCGCACCGTCGATCTCGGTGAAGCCGAAGGAGGCGAAGAAGCTGGTCTCGAAGGTCAGGACGAAGATCCGGGCCACCCCCAGCTCCCGGGCCGCGCCGATCAACTCGGAGACGATCCGGTGCCCGATCCGATGCCCCCGGAAGCGGGGGTCGACCGCGACCGTACGGATCTCGGCCAGGTCCTCCCACATGACGTGCAGGGCCCCGCAGCCCACCACCTGGCCGTCGCTGAGCCGGCTGGCCACCCGGAACTCCTGCACGTCCTCGTACAGGGTGACCGTGGCCTTGCTGAGCAGCCGCCGGTCGTCGGTGTAGGTGTCTACCAGCCGCCGGATGGCCCGTACGTCGGCGGTGCGGGCCCGCCGGATCACGATGTCGTCAGGCACCGTCGCCTCGGCGCTCACTCAGTCTCCGGCAGGTCGACGCAGCGCCCGGCCGCCCACCAGGGCTCGACCAGGTCGAGGGTCTCGTCCCCGAAGGGGTTGACTCCGGGCCCGGCACCCAGGGCGTGACCCAGGTGCACATGCAGGCACTTGACCCGGCCGGGCATGCCACCGGCGGAGATCCCGGCGATCTCCGGTACCTCCGCGATGGCCTCCCGGCGGGTCAGGTAGTCCTCGTGCGCGGCCCGGTAGCGGGCGGCCAACTCCGGGTCGGTGGCCAGCCGGTCGGCCATCTCCCGCATCAAGCCGGCCGACTCCAGCCGACTGCACGCGGCCGTCGCCCGGGGGCAGGTCAGGTAGTACAGGGTGGGAAACGGGGTGCCGTCGGCCAGCCGGGGGGTCGTCTCCACCACGTCGGGCAGGCCGCAGGGGCAGCGGTGGGCCACCGCACGGGTCCCTCGGGGCGGGCGGCCGAGCTGGGCGGCCACCGCCGCCAGGTCGGCCTCGGTGGCCGGCTCACGCTTCGGTGGGGGTACGGAAGCCGCCGCCGGCTCCGGCGGTGGTACGACAGTCACGGTGCCATCTCTCGTTCGGTGCTCACTCGTCCAACTGCGAGTCGGTCGTCGGGTCGAGCTGCGCGGCGTCAGCGGCCCGCACACTCGACCACAGGGTGTCGTACCAGGGGTCCGGCTCGACCGGTACCTCCGGTTCCCCGCTCCGGCCCGCGTCCCGGGCCGCCCCGACCGGATCCTCCAGCAGGATCACCATCTTCTCGCCGGGCCGGTGCATGAAGAACCGTTCCCGGGCCTTCGTCTCGATGTACGCGTCGTCCTGCCACTTCTCGGCCTCGCTGGTCAGCTCGGCGATCAGTTCCCGCTGGGCCGCCTGCGCGGCCTCCATCCGTTCGATGTCGGCCTGCTGATCCAGATAGACCCGGACCGGATAGGTGTAGGCCAGCGCCAGGGCGATCAACACCGCGATCAGCACGGTGGCGCGGCCGGTGAGACCTCGGGGTCGGGGGGCGGCCAGCCGGGTCACCCCGCCGACCGCCGACCGCCTGGCGGCAGGCCGCTTGGCGGAGCGTACGCCCTCGGCACCGCGGGCGGCCGACGGCGCGCGACCGGCGGTACGCGACTGGGCGCGCACCCCGCTGTCACGGACCGCGCCTCGCCCGGTGCCGGGGCGGACCGGCCGGCGGGCCGGACGCTGACCACCCGGCGTGCGGCGCTGCTGCATCACACCCCTCCCCCGAGGTCTCGCTTCGGCTCAGGCGGAACGGTAGCGCGGGAAAGCGCCCGCCCCGGCGTACCGCGCCGCGTCGGCCAGCTCCTCCTCGATCCGCAGGAGCTGGTTGTACTTCGCCACCCGGTCCGAGCGGGCCGGGGCACCGGTCTTGATCTGGCCGCAGCCGGTGGCCACCGCCAGGTCGGCGATGGTGGTGTCCTCGGTTTCCCCGGACCGGTGGCTCATCATGCACTTGAAGCCGGCCCGGTGGGCCAGGTCGACCGCGTCCAGGGTCTCGGTCAGCGAACCGATCTGGTTGACCTTCACCAGTACGGCGTTGGCGGCCTTCTCGGCGATGCCCCGGGCGATGCGCTGCGGGTTGGTGACGAACAGGTCGTCGCCGACGATCTGGATCCGGTCCCCGATCGCGGCGGTCAGGGTCTGCCAGCCGGTCCAGTCGTCCTCGGCCAGGGGGTCCTCGATCGACACGATCGGGTACGCGTCGGCGAGCTTGGTGTAGTACTCGCTCATCTCCTCGGCGGTCTTGGCGACCCCCTCGAAGGTGTAGCGGCCGTCGGCGAAGAACTCCGTGGCCGCCACGTCCAGGGCGAAGACGATGTCCGTACCGAGCCGGTAGCCGGCCTTCTCCACCGCCTCGGCGATCAGGTCCAGCGCGGCGGCGTTGGTGGGCAGGTTCGGGGCGAAGCCCCCCTCGTCGCCGAGCCCGGTGGACAGGTCCTTCTTCTTCAGCACCGACTTCAGCGCGTGGTAGACCTCCGCACCGGAGCGCAGCGCCTCCCGGAAGCTGGGGGCCCCGATCGGCGCGATCATGAACTCCTGGATGTCGACATTGCTGTCGGCGTGCGCCCCACCGTTGAGGATGTTCATCATCGGCACCGGCAGCAGGTGCGCGTTCGGGCCGCCCAGGTAGCGGAAGAGGCTCAGCTCGGCGCTGCCGGCCGCGGCCTTGGCCACCGCCAGCGAGACCCCCAGGATGGCGTTGGCGCCCAGCTCGGCCTTGTTGTCGGTGCCGTCGATGTCGAGCATCTTCTGGTCGATGACCCGCTGCTCGCTGGCCTCGTAGCCGATCAGCTGGTCGACGATCCGGTCCTCGATGTTGGCGACCGCCTTCTCCACTCCCTTGCCCAGGTAGCGGCTCTTGTCACCGTCGCGCAGCTCGATCGCCTCGAAGGCGCCGGTCGAGGCGCCGGAGGGCACGGCCGCCCGGGAGATCGTCCCGTCGTCGAGCCCGACCTCGACCTCGACGGTCGGGTTACCCCGCGAGTCCAGGATCTCCCGAGCCTCGATTACCTCGATGGTTGCCACTGAGTCGCTCCCTTTGTGTGGTCTCGTCCGGTATCGGCCGCGACGGTGCGGCTGAGGCAGGTGTTGAACGCAGCGTATCGGTCCCGGCCTGCCCGCATGGCGACCGGGCGGGCCCTGGACGGCCGGGGCAGGTCGGACATTCCCGGATTCTCGTGCCTCAACCGGCAACGAGTTTGCGTGAGCGGGACCTGATCGATCAGGCTTGTCGCCATGTCCGCCGCCTCGACCACCCTTCGCACCCTCGCCGCGTCGGTCGCCGTGTTGCTCACCGTCACCGGATGCCAGGCTCTGGACGACGCCGGGCGGGCCATGGGACGGTCCGACATCGTCAATGATCTGGCCGCCCGGATCGACCGGGCCCTGGAGATGACCTACTCGGCGGAGTACCAGCTCGGCGGAGGGCGGACCGCCCTGATCACCCAGGCCCAGGACCCGGCCCGGTCCGCGTACGAGTGGCCCGGCGGGAAGCTGACGGTCACCGCCGAGGCGACCACCCACTGCGAGACCGAGGGCAAGCGCCCGGTCTGCACCCTGGAAGCACCCCCGGCCGTCAACAGCAAGCCCTCCGTGGTGGTCTACGCCGCCGCCGAGCGGGAGGGTCTGGTCACCCCACCGATGGTGATGGGGCTGCTGACCGCCGCCGCCCTGGACCCGGGGACGGTCATCACCCAGAGCAGCACCACCATCGCCGGGCTCCTGGCCACCTGCGTCGAGGTGCGGCAGGGCAGCGAGGACTTCTCCGCCTGCGTGACCGGTGAGGGAGCGTTGGGCAGCTTCACCGGCCGGATCGACGGCGAGCCCGTGGAGGTGGCGATGAGCCGCTTCCGGGAGCAGGTCGACGGGGCGGCCTTCGAGCTGCCGAAGGGGGCCGGGATCGTGGATCGTCGGCAGAGCGGCTCCTGACCCTCACACCCCCAGCAGAGTCCGCAGATGCCGCGGCGGCGGGCAGTTGTGGGCCAGCATCTCGTCATGCCACTCGCGTAGCGACACCCCGGCGGGTCGGGCGGCGGCGATCTGCGCCACCTCGTGGTAGCCGACGAAGTAGGTCGACAGCTGGGTGGAGGTGAGCAGGGCACGCCGCCACTTGCCCGCCGCCTCACCCTCCTCCTGGAAACCGCGCCCGGTCAGCAGCGCCATCGCCTCCGCCTCGGGCAGGTCCTCGGCGTGCACCAACTGGTCGAGCAGGGCGTTCAGGGTCATCCGCAGCTGCATCTTGAGCTGCTGAAGGCGTACCGGCAGGCCGCCGAACCCGTGCTCGACCATCAGCTGTTCGGCGTAGACCGCCCAGCCCTCCACGAACGGGCCGGATCGGGTCAGGGCCCGTACCCGGGTGGAGCCCAGGTGGCGGCGGGCGTGGGCCAGTTGCAGGAAGTGCCCCGGCATCGCTTCGTGCACGGTCAGATTGCGGATCATGTGGTCGTTGTACTCGCGGTAGAAGGAGTCCACCTGGTGGGCCGGCCAGTCCGCCGGGGCGGGTGCGATGCAGTAGAAGGTCGGCAGGTCGGCCGTCTCCAGGGCACCGGGGGCGTCGCAGTAGGCCACCGCCACCCCCCGGGCGAACTCCGGCATCACCTGGATCACGCACGGGTCCTCCGGCACGGTGACCAGGTCGTGGGCGCGGACGAAGTCGCTCGCCTCGTCCATGGTGATCGAGGCCAGGTCGACGATGGTCTGGTCGTCGGGATGTTCGGCGGCGAGCAGGTCCAGGGCTCGGCGTACCGCCTGGTCGTCAGCCGGGCCGCCGACCAGGTCGACCGCGGCGGCGCGGATCTCCTCACCGATCCGGTCCAGGGCCTCCCAGGCCCGACGCTGGATCTCGGCGGCACTCAGCTCGGTGTCCAGGGCGTACCACAGTTTCGCCTCCCACCGGCGGCGGCCCAGTCGCGGATCGCGGCCGGGTCCCGCGTCTACCGCAAGACCGGCGCGCAGCCAGGCGACGAACTCCTCCAGGGCGGCGATCGCGCCGGTGGCCGCCAGCTCTACCTGGTCCAGCAGGGCGGGGGCCTGGTCGACCAGGGCCGGGACCTGGTCGCGGATCAGCGCCGCCGCGCCGGTGAACTGCCCGACCGCGGTCTCGGCATGGATGCGGGGCATGTCGCCCAGGGTGGCGCGGGCGGTGGCCAGGGCATCCGGCACGGCCGTCAGCCGACCCACCAGGGCGGTCAGCCGCTGCTCGGCCGGGGCGTACGGCCGGGCCAGGAGCTGATACAGCAGGGGCCCGGGGTTGTGCACGAGGGGGTTCCACTCGTGCTCACGGATCTCGGTCAGCTCGAACATCTGCCGGTCGACCAGGGTGGACAGCAGGGCGTGGTCCACCTGCTCGTCGACCTCCAGGGCCTCCGGGTCGATCTCGCACAGGACACTCGCGGCGTCCACCAGCATGGCCCGGTCCCCGGCCACGGCCTCGGCACTGAGGTCCGGCAACCGGTCGTCGAACCGATGATCCCCCGCCGCAGTGGCCATTCCCGGCCGACTGACCAGCAGAGCCTCGACGATCCGCTCCCCCACCACCCCAAACGGTTCCACCCCCCGACCCTACCCACCGAACCGACCCCCCGCCGCCATCCGGTTGATCAAGAGGTTTGCGTCTACCGGGGCGCGATTCCAGACGCAAACTTCTTGATCAACTCGACGGAGTGGGGGGTTCGGGGAGGGTTTTCGCGTAGGCGAGGGTGGTGTGGCGGAGGGCGGATTCGGGGTTCAGGCCGGCGGCCTGGGCTTGAGCCACTGTGGACAGGAGGGTGGCGCCCAGGGCCTGTTCGGGAGTCGGTTGGGTCTCGGGGGTGGGGAGGGGGGCGGTCAGGTTGGCGCGGGCGGCGCGGTCCAGGATCTGCGTGGCCAGGGCCAGGGCGGGCTGGCTCAGCGCGATGCCCTCCAGCACCGACTTGCGGGCCTTCTCGGACTGCTTGATCCGCTCCCAGTTGGCGGTGATCTCCTCCAGGCTGCCCGCCTCTTCCCCGGCGAAGACATGCGGATTACGGCGGATCATCTTGTCGACCAGCCCACCGGCCACATCGTCGATGGTCCACCGCTCGTCCTCGGGCAACTCCTCGGCCAGCCGGGCGTGCAGCACCACCTGAAGCAGCACGTCGCCCAACTCCTCGCGGAGCCCGTCGGTGTCCGAGGCGACGATCGCGTCGTACGCCTCGTAGCACTCCTCCAACAGGAAACCGGCCAGGCTCTGGTGGGTCTGGGCCCGCTTCCAGGGATCACCACCGGGCGAGAGCAGCCGGTCCAGCACGGCCACCGCGTCGAGCAGCCGAGCCCCCGGGGGATCCCAGGAGCCGTACATCAGCTCCAGCTCGGCCAGCCCCGGCTGCCGGGCCAGGCGCAGGCCGAGTTCCCGGGCCAGGGCCTCGTCACCGGCCGGGCCGGCCAACCAGACCACGGTGTCGTGGGCCGCCGCGGCGTCCAGCAACGCCGACACCGCCGGGCCGTCCGGCACCCGCACCTGACCGCCCGCCGACCGGATCGCCGTGGCCAGCTCACTCTCCGCCCCGGCCAGCACCACAGCGGTGCGTACGACATCCCAGGCGGCTGCCGTCAGCAGACCGGCCGGCAACCGGGGCGAGGTCACCAGCAGGACGATCCGGGGCATGCTCAGCCGTGCCCGTGACCCGCGTCGTCCCCTTCGTCCCCGGGACCCGTCGGCATCGGCTTCGGGGTGGAGATGTCCGTGACCGCCGTGGAGGCGGGCTCACCCAGCGGCACGCCCACCGCGACGATCGGAGTCGCACCCGAGAAGCTCAACACCGGGAACACCAGCGGACGGTAACGAGGGTTGACGGTCACGTCGTACGCCTTGACCGCCTCGGCCAGCGAGTTGCGGTTGGCCAGGGCGTAGCGCAACTGCTCACCGTCGAGCTGGCCGGCGGCCTGCTCCACGGTCACCTCGGCCGGTACGGCGCCGGCCCGCTTGCCGGCCGCGACCAGGTCGGCCAGCTCCTGCTGGGTCGGGGCCACCGGCTCGCCGACCGGGATGCCGGACAGGCAGCTGTACAGCTCGGCGGTGCGCCGCACGTACTCGGTCTCGGGGTTCATCCCGACACCCTGGGCGATCTGCGCGGGATCGACGACGTTCTGCGGCCGGTAGTTCTCGGCGGCGGAGACCCGCTCGCACACCTCGTTGAGCACCAGGACGCTGACCACCTCGCTGCGCCCGGGCAGCCGGGGCTGCTGCCCCGGCATGGCCGCGTCCTCCTCGGTCGGCGCCGGGTTGTTCACCCGGGCGTCGTCGATGATCGCGGTGACCGCATCCTCGGTGACCGCATGGTCACCGATATAGGCGGCGACACCGGGTTCGGAACGACAGCCGGCGAGGGCAACCAGGCCGACCGCCATGCTGGCGACGGCGACAAGACGGCGAGCACGCATTCCGTCACTCTCTCATGAGCGGTCCCCGCCCTGGCTGGGAGGGTTCCGCCGCAGCCTCGCCAGGTGGCTCAGCGGGCGGCGGCGGTGGCCGGTTGGGCAGGGGTGGGGGCGCCCAGGACGTCGGAGAGCAACTGGGCACACCAGTCCAGCAGGGCCTGGTCGCGCAGGGGCTCGCCGCCGATCCGGCGGGTGGTCGGACGTGGGACGCTGACCTGGTCCAATGCGGTCTTGTAGACCGAGTCGGGGTGGTAGCGCTTGAGCCGCAACTGCTTGGAGTCCGGCAGCGGCAGCGGGCTGAACCGCAGATGCTTGCCCTGCACACTGACGTCGGTCAGGCCGTAGCGGCGGGCCAGCAGCCGGAACCGCGCCACCGCGATCAGGTTCTGCACCGGGGCGGGCGGTTCGCCGTACCGGTCGGTCATCTCGGCGGCCACCTCGCGCAGCCGCTCCTCGTCCCGGGCCTCGGCGAGCTTGCGGTACATCTCCAGACGCAGCCGCTCCACACCGACGTAGTCGTGCGGCAGGTGGGCGTCCACCGGCAAGTCAATTCGGACGTCGTCCACCGTGCCGTCGGACTCGGGCTGCTCGCCCTTGAAGGCCGACACCGCCTCACCGACCATCCGCACGTACAGGTCGAACCCGACGCCCTCGATGTGGCCGGACTGCTCGCCGCCGAGCAGGTTGCCGGCCCCCCGGATCTCCAGGTCCTTCATCGCCACGTACATGCCGGCACCCAGCTCGGTGTGCTGGGCGATGGTGGCCAGCCGCTCGTGGGCGTGCTCGGTCAGCGGCTTGTCGGGCGGGTAGAGGAAGTAGGCGTACGCCCGCTCCCGGCCCCGGCCAACCCGGCCCCGGATCTGGTGCAGCTGGGCCAGGCCCAGCAGGTCGGCCCGCTCCACGATCAGTGTGTTGGCGTTCGGGATGTCGATGCCGGACTCCACGATCGTGGTGCAGACCAGCACGTCGAACTCCTTCTCCCAGAAGCCGACCATGACCTTCTCCAGGGCCTCCTCGCCCATCTGGCCATGCGCCACCGCCACCCGGGCCTCGGGCACCAGTTCCCGCAGCTTGCGGGCGGTCCGCTCGATCGACTCCACCCGGTTGTGCAGGTAGAAGACCTGGCCGTCGCGGAGCAGCTCACGGTGGATCGCGGCGGCCACCTGCCGGTCGTCGTACGCCCCGACCGCGGTGAGCACCGGGTGCCGCTCCTCCGGCGGGGTGGCGATGGTGGACATCTCCCGGATGCCGGTGATCGCCATCTCCAGGGTTCGCGGGATCGGGGTGGCCGACATGCTCAACACGTCGACGGCCGCCCGCATCGACTTCAGGTGTTCCTTGTGCTCCACCCCGAAACGCTGCTCCTCATCGACGATCACCAGACCCAGCGACTTGAACCGGGTGGCGGCCGCCAGCAGCCGGTGGGTGCCGATGACGATGTCGGCGGTGCCGTTGGCCACCATCTCCAGGGTCTGCTCGGCCTCCTTCGGGGTCTGGAACCGGGACAGCTGCCGGATGGCCACCGGGAACTGGCTCATCCGCTCCGCGAAGGTGTTGTAGTGCTGCTGCACCAGCAGGGTGGTCGGCACCAGCACGGCCACCTGCTTGCCGTCCTGCACCGCCTTGAAGGCCGCGCGTACCGCGATCTCGGTCTTGCCGTAGCCGACGTCGCCGCAGATCAGCCGGTCCATCGGGACGCTCTGCTCCATGTCCCGCTTGACCTCTTCGATCGCGGCCAGCTGGTCGGGGGTCTCCTGCCAGGGGAAGGCGTCCTCCAACTCCCGCTGCCAGGGGGTGTCCGGCCCGAAGTTGTGGCCCTTGGAGGCCTTGCGGGCGGCGTAGAGCTGGATCAGCTGGGCGGCGATCTCCTTGACCGCCTTGCGGGCCCGGGCCTTGGACTTCTGCCAGTCCGAGCCGCCCATCTTGTGCAGGGTGGGCTGCTCACCGCCGACGTACCGGCTGAGCTGGTCGAGCTGGTCGGTGGGGACGAAGAGACGGTCGCCCGGCTGGCCCCGCTTGCTCGGGGCGTACTCGATGACGAGGTACTCCCGGGAGGCCCCGTTGACCGTACGCTGCACCAACTCCACGTACCGGCCGATGCCGTGCTGCTCGTGCACCACATGGTCACCGGCGCGCAGCTCCAACGGGTCGATGGTGTTGCGCCGACGGCTCGGCATCTTGCGCATGTCCCGGGTGGAGGCACCCCGTCCGCCGGTGACGTCGTTGCCGGTCAGCAGCACGAACCGGGCCGCCTCGTCGACGAAACCACCGGTCAGGCTGCCGCAGGTGACCAGCAGTTCACCGGCGGTGGGGGCCGCCGGCACCTGCTCGGTCATCCTGGCCCCCAGGCCACCGTCGCGCAGCACCTGCACCGCCCGCTGGGCGGGACCGTGCCCCTCGAAGACCAGCGCGATCGACCAGCCCTCGCCGGCCCACCGCTTGAGGTCGTCGACCACCCGGGCGGTCTCCCCGTGGTAGAGCGGCGCCGGCTGGGCGGCCAGGGTCACCGCGATCGCGTCGTCCGGGGTGACCTCTACGGTGTCCGGTTCGTCCTCCCAGGGCTGCCGTTGCGCCGCACCCGGCTCGGCCAGCCCGAAGGGGGACAGGGTCCACCAGGGCTGGCGCAGGGTGGCGGCGTGTGCGCGTACCTCGGCCAGGGTCCGGAAGGCGGCGGCGCCCAGGTCGATCGGGGCCTGGCCCCCGACGGCGGCGGCGGCCCAACTGGCCGCCAGGAACTCATCCGAGGTACGCACCAGGTCGTGGGCGCGGGTGCGGATCCGCTCCGGGTCGCAGAGCAGTACGTGGGTGCCGGCGGGCATGCAGTCCAGCAGCAACTCCATGGAGTTCGCGCCGATCAGCGCCGGGGCCAGGGACTCCATCCCCTCCACCGGTACCCCGCCGGCCAGCTTGTCCAGGATCTCGGCCAGTTCCGGATGCTGCCCGGCCAGGGCGGCGGCCCGCTCCCGTACCGCCGGGGTGAGCAGCAGTTCCCGACAGGGCGGCGCCCAGAGCTGGGGAACCTGCTCGATGGTGCGCTGGTCGGCGACCGCGAAGGTGCGGATCTCCTCCACCTCGTCGCCCCAGAACTCGACCCGACAGGGGTGCTCGTCCGTGGGCGGGAAGACGTCCAGAATGCCGCCGCGTACGGCGAACTCACCCCGCTTGGTGACCAGGTCGACCCGGGCGTACGCCATGTCGGTCAACCGGCGGGCGACCTGCTCCAGGTCGGCCTCGTCCCCGGCGGACAGCTGCACCGGCTCCAGGTCACCGAGCCCCTTGAGCTGCGGTTGCAGCAGGGACCGCACCGGGGCCACGACCACCCGCAACGGCCCGGTACGCCCGTGCGCGTCCGTGGAGTCCGGATGGGCCAGCCGGCGCAGCACCGCCAGCCGCCGACCCACCGTGTCCGAGCGGGGGGAGAGCCGCTCGTGCGGCAGGGTCTCCCAGCTCGGGAAGATCGCCACCTGCTCGGCCGGCAGCAGGCTGCCCAGCGCGGCGACCAGGTCCTCGGCCTCCCGACTGGTCGCCGTCACCGCCAGCACCGGCCGCCCCGCGCCGCCGCCCGGTTTGTCGGCAGCGGTGGTGGGGTCGGCCGCGACGGCGGCCACCGCGAACGGGCGCAGGGCCGGCGGGGCGGTCAGGTCGAGACCGTCGACCTGGGCCGCACCGGAGCGCGCCAGGTCACGAACCCGGGCCAGACCGGGGTCGGCGAGGGCGGCGGCGAACAGTCCGGTGAGCGCAGTCATGATCACTTCCGAGGCGGGGACACGACGAGCACCCCGCGTCCGGCCGGACGGGGGGTCATACCGGTCGACACTATCGCTCCGGGCCGACGATCCACCGCCGTCCACGGCTGTTGCCGTGCTCAGGTTCACCCCGCACTCGCCGACCGGCCTTGACGCTGCCACCGCTCTGTGATCGGCTGCCCCCGCTGGACGGGGATGTGGTACGCAGTTCGACGTTACGGGCGTTTTCGCCGACCGCGACCCACACCCCGGTCGCAGTGCAGGTCCCCCGCGGACGACACCTTCCCTCCCGACGCCCGTATCCACCGGAGACCGGAGAACCGTGACCGATCCGCCACCCGGCTACCCACCCCCACCCCCGCCGTACGGCGGCCAACCCCCCGCCGTGCCCCCACACCATGCGCCGTACCACGGCCAGCCCTCGGGTCCTCCCCCACCACAAGCGCCCATGGTCGCCCGCATTCCGCAGGACCAGCCCTTCGTCGTACGCCCCAACCTCGTCAAGCGAGGGCTGCTCTTCGGCGGCATCACGCCGCTGCTCGTCGCCCCGCTCGCCACCTGCGCCAGCCTCGGCATCCTGGATTCCGCCGACCCCGACCTGCGCGAGAACGCCGCTTTGAGCATCCTGGGCCTGGTCGGCTGCCTGCTCGCGCTGAGCGCCGTCCCGATCGGGATCCAGTTGTGGTTGCTCGGGCGTGCCCCGGTGCTGGCGCTGGGCCCGGCCGGGCTGTGGATCCGCACCCGACCCACCCGTGGCCAGGCTGTCTGGTTGCCCTGGGAGGCCATCGCGCAGATCTCCCGCCGCCGCTGGACCTTCGAGAAGATGCTCGTGGTCAAGCCCTACGATCCCCGGATACTGCCGAAGGCAGGCTTCTACACGGCGCTGGACAGTGCGGCAATGAGCGCCCTGCACGGTTCCGGCCTGGTGGCCACCCTCAACTTCGCCGACAAGTCCGAGGCGGAGATCCTCGCCGCCGTCGCCCGATTCAGCGCCAACCGCTGCCGCCTCATCTGAGGGCACTCTTGATCGACTCCGTTACGCCGAAACGGCGGCTTCCCACCCCTGCGCACCCCGCCCGGCGCGCGCCTCGGGCCCCTCAGTAGCGGACGGAGATGCGGCGGGCCAGGGGGTCGACGCGTACCTGGCCGCCGTAGGGGATGATCAACTGGGGGTCGGTGTGGCCGAAGTCCACGTCGAAGACCAGCACCGCCTCCGGGGCGTACTCGGCGAAGGCCCGGCTGACCGCGGCGCGCTGCTGCTGGGCGTACGTCGTCTTCTCGGGTGGGGTGAGCCGGCGGCCGAACTCCCACGCCTTGGCGCGACCGACCAGGGCGGCGGGGAAGCCGGCCAGCAGGCCTCGCTCGCCCAGGTTGCGCAGCATCCGGTAGACCTCGACGGCCGACGGCAACTCCTCGGAGGTCTCCATCAGGAAGACCGAGCCGTGCAGGGACTCCGCCGGGGCTACCCGGTCGGCGGCGAGCAGCCAGTGCAGTATCTCCAGGTTGCCGCCCCAGGTGGGCCCCTCGACCACCTTCGCCGGGCCCTGCCAGTACCAACCGGTGCCGGGGAACATCACCGGCTCCTCGGCCAGGCAGTCGGGATCGCTCCAGTCGCTCGGCTCGTCGCCCCACTGCGGGGCCGGGGACAGGCCGTACCAGTCGGAGCGGAACAGGGCCGCCCGCAGCGAGTCGGCGGTGAGCGGGTGCAGGGCGCCGGGCCGCCCGAGGTGCACCAGCACCGACCCGCCGTGGTAGCTCACCACCCCCAGCCGGTGCAGGTGGTTCAGCAGGTTGGTGTTGTCCGAGTATCCGAAGTAGGGCTTGGGGTTGGCCCGCAGCACCTCGTCGTCCAGGTGCGGGGTGACGGTGATCAGGTCGTCGCCGCCGACGGTGGCCAGGACGGCGGTGATGCTCGGGTCGGCGAAGGCGGCGGTCAGGTCGCGGGCCCGGGCACGCGGGTCGGCGCCCATGACCCGGGTGGTCGGGTACTCGACCGGCTCCAGGCCGAAGTCCTCGCGCAGCCGACGCAGCCCCAACTCGTGTACGTGGGGGAAGAGGGCCGGCAGACCGGCCGAGGGCGAGACCACCGCGACGCGGTCGCCGGGCCGGGGCTTGGGTGGGTAGATCAACACTCCCCGACGGTACGGCGTGGCATTGATCACCGCAGCCCGGTTTCGGCGGCCCGCACCCCGGCGCTGCTCGGGGCGATATCACCGTCCCGACCAGCACTGGTATCCGCCGATCGACAGTCCGTGACGTTAAGGAGGGGCCCTTCCTATACAGAAAGCGATAACAAGGGTCCCCTCCTTTCATCCGGTCGTTCGCGGATACGATCGGGGGAAGTCGGACAGCGCTGTCCTTCGCACCAACGTGAGGAGCGCATGGTGACCGACCAGCACGATCACGACGGCCCCGACGCCGCCCTTCGCGCCGACATCCGCAGGCTGGGCACCCTGCTCGGACAGACCCTGGCCCGCCAGGAGGGTCGGCCCCTGCTCGACCTGGTGGAGGAGATCCGCGCCCAGGTCCGTACGGACGCCCCGGCCGCCGCCCGCCGCCTCGGTGGGCTCGACGTCACCACGGGCACCAAGCTGGCTCGTGCCTTCTCCACCTACTTCCACCTGGCCAACATCACCGAGCAGGCGCATCGGGCCCGTGACCTGCGGCGACGCCGGGCGATGCACGGTGGTTGGCTGGACCAGGCAGCCAAAATGATCTCCGAGCGGGGGGTACCGGCGGAGGAGATCGCCGCAGTGGCCCGCCGGTTGGCGATCCGCCCGGTCTTCACCGCCCACCCGACCGAGGCGGCCCGCCGCTCGATCCTGTCGAAGCTGCGCGCCATCGCGGACGAGTTGGACACCGAGACCGCCAACGCGATCCTCTACGGCGCCAGCGACGAGGGCCCGGCCAACCGCCGTCTGGCCGAACTGCTCGACCTGATGTGGCAGACCGACGAGCTGCGGCTGGACCGCCCCGACCCGACCGACGAGGCCCGCAACGCCATCTACTACCTGCGGGACCTGTACGCCGAGGCCGCCCCGCAGGTGCTCGACGACCTCGCCGAGACCCTGCGCACCCTGGGGGTGGAGACCTCACCGACGGCCCGCCCGCTGACCTTCGGCACCTGGATCGGCGGCGACCGCGACGGCAACCCCTTCGTCACCCCGACGGTCACCCGGGAGGTGCTGGCCATCCAGCACGAGCACGGGCTGACCGCCACCGAGGCGGCGATGGAAGAACTGATCAACGAGGTGTCGGTGTCCCGCCGACTGCGCGGGGTGTCGCTGGACCTGTCCGCCAGCCTCGCCGCCGACCTGGACGCCCTGCCCGAGGTGGCCCCCCGGTTCCGCCGGGTCAACGCCGAGGAGCCATACCGCCTCAAGGCCCGCTGCGTACGCGCCAAGCTGGCCAACACCCGGGCCCGGCTGCGCCAGGGCACCCCCCACGTACCGGGGCGGGACTACCGGGGCTCGGCCGAGCTGATCGCCGACCTGGAGCTGCTGCGCGCCTCCCTGGCCCGCAACTCCGGCCAGCTAACCGCCGTCGGACGGCTGGCCTCGACCATCCGTACGGTCTCCGCCTTCGGCCTGCACCTGGCGACCATGGACGTACGGGAGCACGCCGAGAAGCACCACGAGGTGCTGGCCCAGTTGTACGCGGCCGTCGGCGAGGTGGACGACTACCCCTCGTTGACCCGGCTGGAGCGCACCAAGCTGCTCGCCGACGAGCTGACCGGCCGTCGACCCCTGTCCGCCGCGGACACCCCCCTGTCCGAGTCGGCCCGCAAGACCTTCGACGTGTTCGGCACCATCCGGGAGGCCCAGGACCGGTTCGGCAGCGAGGTCATCGAGTCGTACATCATCTCGATGACCCTGGGGGTGGACGACGTACTGGCCGCGGTGGTGCTGGCCCGGGAGGCCGGGCTGATCGACGTGCACAGCGGCCGGGCCCGGATCGGCATCGTGCCGCTGCTGGAGACTCCCACCGAGCTGAACGCCGGTGGTGAACTGCTGGACGAGTTGTTGTCCCTGCCGGCGTACCGGGCCCTGGTGGCGGCCCGGGGAGATGTGCAGGAGGTGATGCTGGGCTACTCCGACTCCAACAAGGAGGCCGGCATCACCACCAGCCAGTGGTCCATCCACCGGGCCCAGCGGGCCCTGCGGGACGTGGCCGCCCGGCACGGGGTGCACCTGCGGCTGTTCCACGGCCGGGGCGGCACGGTGGGCCGCGGCGGGGGGCCCACCCACGACGCGATCCTGGCCCAGCCGTACGGCACCCTGGACGGCGCGATCAAGGTGACCGAGCAGGGCGAGGTCATCTCCGACAAGTACACCCTGCCGGCCCTGGCCCGGGAGAACCTGGAACTGACCGTGGCCGCCGTGCTCCAGGCCACCCTGCTGCACACCGCGCCCCGGCAGCCGGCCGAGATGCTGGAGCGCTGGGACGCCACGATGGATGTGGTCTCCGAGTCCGCCTATCGGTCCTACCGGTCCCTGGTGGAGGATCCGGATCTGCCGGCGTACTTCTGGGCCTCCACCCCCACGGAGTTGCTCGGTGCGTTGAACATCGGCTCCCGGCCGGCTAAGCGGCCGAACACCGGGGCCGGGCTCGCCGGGCTACGGGCCATCCCGTGGGTGTTCGGCTGGACCCAGACCCGGCAGATCGTGCCCGGCTGGTTCGGGGTGGGCTCCGGCCTGGCCGCCGCCCGGGAGGCCGGGCTCTCCGAGGTGCTCGCCGAGATGCACCGCAACTGGCACTTCTTCCGCACCTTCCTGTCGAACGTGGAGATGATGCTGACCAAGACCGACCTGGGCATCGCCCGGCGGTACGTGGAGACCCTGGTCCCGAAGAAGCTGCACCCGATCTTCGACAAGATCGAGCAGGAGTACGAGCTGACCCGGCGCGAGGTGCTGGCCGTCACCGACGCACCGGACCTGCTGGAGAACTCCCCCGTGCTGCAACGCACCCTGGCGGTGCGGGACACCTACCTGGAGCCCCTGCACCACCTCCAGGTGGCCCTGCTGCGGCAGTACCGCGACTCCGGTGCCGCCGGCCGCGCGGTGATCACCGCCCCCGGTGGCCGCCGAGCCCCCAACGACGGCACCGCCCTGGAACGCGCCCTCCTGACCACCGTAAACGGCATAGCCGCCGGCATGCGCAACACCGGCTGACCCCCACCAACCCCCACCCCGCCCCTTCAGCGTTGATCATGAGGTTGGCGGCACTCGTTGATCTCCAACGTGCCGCCAACCTCATGATCAACGGGGCTCTGTGGGGGTGGGGGGTGGGTTAGACGGTGGCGGGGAGGGCTTCTACGGCCATGGTTAGGGAGCCGAGTAGGGCGGCGTCCTGGGCGAAGGCTGAGAGGACGATCTCCGGCTGGTAGGGCAGGGCGTGCTTCAACCGCGCGATGAGCAGCTCCCGGACCACCTCGTTGCCGGCGACGCTGCCGACCAGCACGATCCGGTGCGGGTCCAGCAGCAGACAGCAGGTGACCAGGTGCCGGGCCAGTTCGTCGACCCGCTGGCGCAGCTCGTCCCGGAAGCGGCCGGGTTGCACCGCGGCGGCGCAGAGGGCGGCGGCCTGGCCGGTCAGTCCCAGGCGCTGCGCCAACTCGTCCAGGGCCCGACCGGAGAAGGTGCTCTCCAGCATCGGCTCCAGGTTCGGGGGCCAACTGTGATCCGTCAGGCCGTAGGCGATCTCCCCGGCCGCGCCGTGGTGTCCGGCGACCACCTGGCCGCCGACCGTCACCGCTGCGGCCACCCCGGTCCCCAGCCCGATCACCAGACCCGGATCGACCCCCCGCAGGGCGCCCAGACGCAGCTCGGCGTAGGCGGCGGCGTTGAGGTCGTTGGCCACCCGTACGGAGGCCACCCCCAGATGGGCCCGGACCTCGTCGGCCAGCCGCAGCTGCTCCCACCCGGGGACGTTCGGGGCCAGTTCGATGGAGTGGTCGTGGACCACCCCGGGGGAGGCGATGCCGGCTGCCACCAGGGTGCCACCGGTCCCGTCGGCGAGTTCCCGGGCCCGGTCGAGGGCCCGGGTGAGGGCCTGCCGCGCACCCTGCTCGGCGTTGGTCGGCAGTCGCTCGGAGACGAGCAGCCGACCGTTGACGTCGCCCACGCCGATCGCCATCTTCGTGCCGCCGAAATCGATACCGAGCAGTCGCGGGTTTGCCGGTTGTTCCATGGTGTTGTCAGATCGCCCTTCGGGCCGTCGGTCCAGGTACTTCTGCGCTCGCGGCGGCAGCACCGCCGCTGTCGCACCGTGCTGCCGGTGCTGCCGGTGCTGCCCGGTCACGGGCTCACCCTCGCGGCGACCGCCTCGGCCAGCGCGGCATCGGCCCGGTGCAGCCGGTCCCGCAGGGTGTCCACCCGGGCCGCCACATCGTCCATGATGGAGCGCAGCTGCGCCACCTGTTGACGGACCGCGGTTTCCCCGGGGCCGTCCGCCTGGGCCCGTCGCAGCACGAATTCCGGGCGTACGGCGGCGGCCAGCAGATCGTCGATCGCGGCCTCGTCGAGCTGGTCGGCCAGCCCCAGATCGACCGCCGCCGCCCGGACCTCCTCGACGGTCCAGGTGGCTGGCGCACCGGCGCGTACCAGTCGACCCAGCAGGGAGTGGGCGCCCCGGAACGGTACGCCGTGGCGGGCCAGCGCGTCGGCGGCGGCCGTCGTGGTGGCACCCGCGGCGACGATCTCCTCGCTGGTCGGCGGACGCAGCGGATCGAGCTCCGCGATCAGCCCGCCGAGCAGGGAGAAGAAGCGGTACGCCCGGTCGTCGCTGTCCCAGAGCCGGGCCTGCACGTCCGTGGTGGCGTTGTTGGAGTCCTCCCACCAGGCCGCACCGACGTTGTTGAGCACGCTGGCGGCGTCGGCCGCGGCCGCACCGGCCATCGAGACCAGGTGTTCCAGTACGACCGGGTTGCGCTTCTGCGGCATGATGCTGCTGCCCTGGGTGAATGAGCCGGGGGTGACCACCCAGCCCCAGGTCAGCCAGTCCATCAGGGTACGGGCCAGCCGGGCCCCGGTGGCCAGTGACTGCGCGTTGAGGGTGGCCACCCGGACCAGGTGGTCCGCCCCGGCCACCGCCTCGTAGGAGTTGACGATGAGCTGCTCGAAGCCGAGCAGGTCCGCCAGCCGGCGGGGCGAGATGTCCAGGTCGGTGCCGGCGAAGGCGCAGGAGCCCAGGGGCGAGCGGTTCATCTCGTCCAGCAGGTCGGCGTAGGCGACCCCCTCACCGGCCAGCGCCTCGGCGTAGCCGGCGAAGACGTGCCCGATGCTGGTCGGCTGGGCCGGGCGACGGTGGGTGTAGCCGGTGATCACCACGTCGGCGTGCCGGTCGGCCCGGTCCAGTACGGTCCGGCCGGTGGTCAGCACCGCGTCGAGCACCTGGAGCAGCTGGTCGCGCAGCACCATCCGGAACACCCCGGCGTCGAGGTCGTTGCGGCTACGGGCCAGTTGCACGCTGAGCTGGGCGGGTTCCACCCCGCAGGCGGCGGCAAGGCGCTTCTCCAGCGTGTAGTAGACGTCCTCCACGCTGCCGTCGTAGTCGAGGTCGCCGGGCCGGTCCTTGGCGAGCACCAGCAGACCACGCAGCATCATCGCGGCGGAGTCGGCGGGGATCAGCCCCTGCTCGGCGAGCATGACGACGTGCGCCTGGCTGGCCTTGACCATGGCCGGGTACAGGTTGGCGACGTGATGCTCGAACACGACGCGAAGGTGGTGCTGTTGATACGTGGTCAGTGACGGGGTCATCGTGGCCTCCCAAGTGGTCCGTCGTCCTGCGCAGCCGGCATGTGGGTCATCCGAGGGCCTGGTCCGACCGTCCGGTCCCGTCGGGTCGGTCGGACCAGGCCGGTCGGTCGGACCAGTCGGGCTGGTCCGTCCCGGGCGGGCTGGGTAACGGTGCCGCCAGCCACGCCTCGATCACCTCACGCAGCCGCGCCCCGGCCAGGTGCCGGATGCGTTGCCCGGCCGCCTCGGTGGCCAGCGAGACATGCCCCGACCAGCCCTGCCAGGGGTCGGGCCGCGACTCGATGAGGACGTACGGGTAGGGGGTGGGCAGCTTCGGCTTCGGCGGTAGGTCCCCGGTGGCGGCCAGGTGCACCGCCTCCGGGTCGAAGGCGAGCACGGCCGAACTCTCGTACGCTCCGCCGTGTCCCCGGGCCGGCAGGTCCCCGAAGATCTCGCCGGTCTCCTCCGGGCCGACCAACTGGAACCAGTTGACCAGCAGCAGGCTGGCCAGGTGCCGGCCGGAGACCCACTCCATCGCGGCGCGGACGGTGGAGAGGTTGGCGTCGTGACCGTTGACCACGAGCAGCCGGGGGAAACCCGACTCCACGATGCCGGCCAGCACGTCGCTGAGATAGCCCACGGCTATCTCCGGCCGCAGGGCCACCGTGCCCGGCCAGGGACGGGTCTGGCCGGGACAGGCGGCGTACGGTGCGGCCGGAAAGAGCACCGCCCGGGCGGTGCCGGTGGCCAGTTCCCCGGCGAACCCCTCGGCGAGCAGCAGGTCGGTGCCGAGGGGCAGGTGCGGACCGTGCCACTCGACGGCCCCCACCGGCAGCACCGCCAGGTCAGCCGCCTCGGCCACCACGGCCAACGCGTGGCCGGGTACCCGGGTGATCGGCAGCAGTCCGCCCTCGGCCTTCCACCGTTCGATCAGTTCGTCCACTGCTCGGCCCTCCGGGTGGCGGTGCGGCTGCTCTCCAGCCGGCCGGAGAACCACATCACCACGAAGATCAGCGCCACCTGGAGCATGCCGTAGGCCGCGGCGGTGCCGAGTTCGAACGAGTACATCCGGTTGTTGATCGCCACCGAGATCGGCACGGTCGAGGAGGTGTAGATCAGCACCGAGGCGACGAACTCGCCGACACCGTGCACGAAGGCCAGCAGGGCACCGGCGAGCACGCCGGGCAGCATCAGCCGTACGGTGATGGTGTAGAAGGCCCGCAGCCAGGAGGCGCCGAGGTTACGGGCGGCCTCCTCCAGCGAGGGGTCGATCAGCGCCAGGGCGGCGGAGCTGGACCGGAACACGATCGGCAGGAACCGCACGAAGTAGGCCAGCGGCAGGATCCAGAAGGTGCCGATCAGCACCTGCCCGAAGCTGAAGGCGTTGCCGGTGCTGAAGGCCGAGATCAGATTGATCGCCACGACCGTGCCGGGCAGGGCCCAGGCGATCATGACCGCCACGTCGAGCAGCCCACGGCCGAAGAACTTCAGGCGCCGCACGGCGTACGCGACGAGCACACCGATCACCACACAACCGACGGCGGCCAGCAGGCTCATCTGCAGGGAGTTGAGGATCGGCTCGAACGCCTTGGGGTCGGAGAAGATGGTGACGAAGTTGTCCAGGGTGTACGTCTCCGGCAGCACCTGGGTGGTCCAGGACCGGTTCTCCGAGAAGGCCACCAGGGCGATCGTGGCTACCGGGGCGAGCAGCACCATCGTGGCCAGCACCGAGGCGATCGGGGCCAGCCACCGGCCGATCGGGTTGTTCAGCTCCCGGCGGTTCGCCGAGATGCCCTTCGACTGCGACTGGTAGCTGCGCCGACCCTCGTACCACCGCATCGCCAGCAGGAAGATGATCGAGACGATGCCCAGCACGGAGGCGTACGCCGAGGCCATCGGCAGGTCGCCGTTGGTGCGGTTGATGTAGATCTGCATCGTCATGGTCTGACTGACGTTGAACAGCAGAGGCGCGGTGTACGAGGCCAGTGAGGTCATGAAGACCAGCAGAGAGGCCGAGACCATCGCGGGGGTGAGCATCGGCAGCAGGACGGTCCGCCAGACCCGTACCCGCCCGGCACCGAGGTTGTAGGCCGCCTCCTCGACGGAGGGGTCCATCCCGGCCAGCGCGGCGGCGGCGGCCAGGTAGAAGAAGGGGTACATGGTGAAGGTGTGCACCACCAGCACCCCGGCGATCCCGTCGAAGGCCAGGATCGGCCGTTCGGTGCCGAAGAGGGCCTGCAGCCCTCGGGGCAGGATGCCGATGTTGCTGTAGAGCAGCTGGAAGGAGACCGCGCCGATCAGCGGCGGCAGGGCGGCCGGCACCAGGATGATCGCCTCGATGAGGCGGCGACCCCGGAAGCTGAACCGCTTGAGCAGGAAGGCCATCGTCACGCCGACGATGCCGCAGAGCAGCACGCTGGCCGCCGAGATGAACAGGGAGGTGAACAGCGACTCCCGGGCCACCCCGGAGGAGGTGAAGAACTGGAGGTAGTTGCGGGTGCCGTTCTCGCTGACGCTCTCCGAGAAGGTGGCGAACATCGGGTGCACGACATAGCCGTAGAGCACCAGGACCAGCGGCAGCACGAGCAGGTACGGGAACCACTGCGAGTTGGTGCCGCCGGCCAGACGCTGGCGCAGCCAGGCCAGCCGGGGCGGGGCGGTTTCGGGCAGAGCGGTCACGGCTTGACCACCCAGAGCCGTTCCCGGACCAGCCGCAGGCCCACCAGGTCACCGACGTTGATGCTCGACGGCGCGTCGACGACGGCCGCCATCACCTCGGTACCCTCGGCGTCCACGGTCAGGTTGGTGGCCATTCCGGTGAACTCGACATGGGTGACCCGACCCCGCAGGGCGGACTCGTCCTCCCCACTCGCGAGGGTGATGTGCTCGGGACGGACCGACACCAGGGCGGTGTCACCCTCGGTGAGACCGTGTCCCGTGGCGGCGCCGACCTCGATGGTCGTGCCGTTGGGCAGGCGTACCTCGACCCGGTTCTCAGCGGCACCGACCACCGGCAGGCTCAGCACGTTGCTGCGCCCGATGAAGCGGGCCACGAAGGCGTTGGCGGGCCGGTAGTAGATCTCCTGCGGGGAGCCGACCTGCTGGACCTTGCCGGACTGCATGACGGCGATCCGGTCCGACATGGCCATCGCCTCGGCCTGGTCGTGGGTGACGTAGATGGCGGTGTTGCCGCTCTCCCGCTGGATGCGCCGGATCTCGGTGCGGGTCTCCTCACGCAGCTTGGCGTCCAGGTTGGACAGCGGCTCGTCGAGCAGCAGGGTGCGGGGCCGGATGACCAGGGCCCGGGCCAGGGCGACCCGCTGCTGCTGGCCGCCGGAGAGGGCGTCGATGCGCCGGGCACCGTACCCGGAGAGGTGCACCTGGGCCAGGGCCTCGGAGACCCTGCGGTCCCGCTCGGTCCGGGAGACCCGGCGCACCCTGAGCCCGTACGCGACATTCTGCGCCACCGTCATGTGCGGAAAGAGCGCGTAGTTCTGGAACACCATGCCGGCGTCCCGCTTGTTCGGCGACAAGTGCGTGACGTCGTCGTCACCGAAGTGGATCTGCCCGGAGGTCGGAAAATAGAAGCCCGCCACCATGCGCAGGGTCGTCGTCTTGCCGCAGCCACTGGGTCCGAGCAGAGTGAAGAACTCGCCGGCGCCGATGGTGACGGTGACATCGTCGACCGCCGCGTTATCGCTCGACTTGTCGAAGCGCTTGCTGACGGCAGTCAGCCGGACATCGATCATTTCTGGGTCCTTCCAGGACGGAGCCGGGTCGTGCCAGGGCACGACCCGGACCCCGATCAACTCAGCCCTTGTCCTTGATCTCCGCGTTCCAGTGCGTGATCCACTCGGTCTCCTTCTGACCGATCACGTCCCAGTCGACGTCCATCGGCCGGAGGTCGAGCTGAGCCAGCCACTCCGGCTTCTCGGCGATCTCCACCGCGGGGATCTGGAAGTAGTCCTTGGCGAGGGTGGCCCGCAGCGAGTCGTCGAAGAGGAACTCCAGGAACTTCTGCGCACCGGCGGTGTTGCCGCCCTTGATCGCGGCCACGCCGTCGACCAGCACCGGAGCGCCGGCGGTCGGCATGATGTAGCCGAACGGCATGCCCTCGTTGGCCTGGAGCAGGATGTCCTGGAGGTTCCAGGCGCTCACCACGCCCTGCTCACGCGACATCTTCAGGTAGAGGTCGGCCGGGTTGGCGGCGTACTCGACGGTGTTGGTGTCGAGCTTGAGCAGCCAGTCGTAGCCCGGCTGCGGGTTGGAGCCGTCCGGCGAGAGCCGCTGGATCATCGAGGCGTAGATCGAGCGCATGGTGCCGGAGGCGGCCACGTCCCGGATGATGATCTTGTCTTTCCACTTCGGGTCGATCAGGTCGTCCCAGTCCTGCGGCGCGGTCTGCGGGGTCAGCGCCTTGTTGTTGTACATGATGACCTCGGGCAGCAGGATCTCGCCGAACCAGCGGCCCTGCGCGTCCTTGTACCGCTCGTCCATCTTGGCGGCGAAGGTGGGCTGCCACGGCGCCAGCAGATCCTCCGCGGCACCGGCGGACAGACCCTGCTGGGTGCCACCCCACCAGACGGAGGCCTGCGGGTTGGCCTTCTCGGCCCGGACCCGCTCCAGCACCTCCTGGGCGCCCATGTTGAGCACCTCGACCTTGCCCTTGTACTCAGGGTTCTTGGTCGTGAACTGCTCGACGACGAAGTCGGTGACCGACTTGTCGCGGGCGCTGTAGATGACGAGCTTCTCGGCCGACGGGGCACCGGACGCGCCGGCCTCGCCCTCGTTGTTGTCGCTGCTACCGCAACCGGCGGTGACAGCCAGCATCGCGCCGATCGCGATGGCCATGGCCAGAGGACGTCTCATTGGTACCTCCACTTGACGGGGGAATCTATGGGAAGTTTCCGATAGACAGCTGTAAATCGGACTCCGCCGAAAACGGGGTGGTTCGGGCGGATGGGATGCGGACGGGACCGGAGCGGGACACGTCGTGACGCACCGCCGCTGCCGGCTGTCACCCCGGGGCGGGGGCGGCAAGGGCGGACGAGTGTCGGTGCTCAGGGGTGGTGGTGTAACAGGGGTCGGGGTGGTGGGTACGGCGGTGGTGGCTCTAGCAGGGTCGGGGTGGTGGTTTCTCGAAGGGTGGTGTTCTGGTCAGGGCAGAGAGGGCAGGGGGACCGCGGCCGACAGCGCGTAGCTGATCGCTCCGTGCAGTACGGCCTGGTCACCGAGGGTGGCTCGACGCACCTCGGTGGGTGCGGGGGTCTTGGCGGCGAGAAGACTCTGGATCTGCTCCAGCGCGGCGTCGTCGAGCTCCGCGGCGGCGCCGCTGAGCAGCACCAGCCCGGGGTCGATCACGCAGACGCAGGAGAGGATGAGCCGCGCCCAGGCGTCGAGCACCTCGTCCAGGTACTCGCGGGCGGGCTTCGAGGTGGCGGCGAGTTCGATCAGTTCCCGTACCGGCGACTCCGGTCGTCGCCCCGGGTTCAGCGCGACCAACCGCTCGGCGATGGCGTTGACCGACCAGCGGGCCTCGAACTCACCGACGCCGCTGTAGCTGCGCACCGGCGCGGCGTCCACCGGCAGGAAACCCACCTCGCCGGCGGCTCCGCTGGCACCCCGGCGAACCTTGCCGTCGAGCACCAGCCCGGCGCCGATGCCGTCGGCGACATGGATCAGCAGCAGGTTGGCGACATCGGCTCCAGCACCGGCCACGCATTCACCGGCGGCCATGAGGTTGACGTCGTTGTCGACGACTACGGGCACCTTGAGTCGCTGCTGGACGGACTCTCCGATCGGCCACGCCTCGACCAGCCCGACGGAGGGGGCCAGGCGTACGGCACCGTTGGTGGAGACCCCCGGCACCGCGATCGCCACCCCGCGCAGTGAGGGCAGGTTTTCGCCGACCAGGTCCAGGACGAAGTCGCAGACGGTCTCGACCACGTCGCCACCGAACCGTGCGGTGCGGTGCGCGATGAGCGCCCCTTCGCTGTCGGCGATCTCGCAGCTGATCCGGGGTGGTTCCAGCGAGACCGCGGCGACGAGCTCGGCACGCGGGTTGAACTCCAGCATCTCCCGAGGTCGCCCGGTGGTGGGGGTGCCGGGTCCCCGCTCGATGAGGTAGCCCTCGGCGATGAGCTCCCGCACGAGCGCGGTCACCGTGGCCGCCGGCAGGCCGGTCATCTCCGCCAGGTCCACTCGGGACAACAGCCGCGCCTGCCGGGCAGCCAGGATCACCGAGAGGCGCTTGATCTCTCGGGACCGCTCACGGCTGACCGGGCTGGTCGCTGCTGCTCTGTCGGACACGATTAATTCCTACTGAGAAAAAAGTGGACCGTCAAGTAACGAGATGATCTCAGCTCCGACCAGGCAAAACGATAGATCGACAAGCTATCTCCACCGGTCCGGCCACCCCCGCAGGCGCACATCGGACCCCCGGGGAGAAGTTGATCACCCAAACTGGGGCAAAGGTAACTATTGCTCTAGCCACACCGATGGTCGGTGCCCCCTGAACAGGCACATCGTTTCTTCGGAAAAGGAAGAAAGTACTGACGGACCCTTGACTATCGGAGCGCAAGATTCCTAGCGTTACGGCCCGAAGGCCTTCCGGTGGAGCTACCCCCGCCACCGTCGCACCGCTCACGCCGTGACGGTGTGTGCGCACAACCCCCACCCCCGACAACAGCACCATCACCTACGGAGACCACACCGGTCTCCAGTGGACAGCTGTCCGCCATCAGGGCCCGGCATGAGTCACGTGTCAGGGGGCCTCGGCCGGCCCTGCATCCGTCCCAGACGCAGCACGCGCTCCCTTACGCGAAGAGGTATGCCCATGAGATGGCGCACCACGGCGACGATCGCCATGTGCAGTCTGCTCACGCTGGGCCTGGCCGCTCCGGTTCAGGCTCACCCCAAGGGCTCGTCGCCCAAGCACCCCTCACCTTCGAAGAGCCAGCCGAAGGGCCCGTCCAAGTCCGACAAGCCCGTCGACCTGGACATCATGTTCATCGGCGCGCACCCCGACGACGAGGCCGGTCAACTCGGCATGCTGGGATACTGGAACGAGTATCACGGCATGAAGGCCGGCGTCATCACCACCACCCGTGGCGAGGGTGGCGGTAACGCCACCGGCTTCGAGGAGGGCCCGGATCTCGGTATCCTCCGGGAGGCCGAGGAGCGCAAGGCGGTCGCCTACGCCGGCATCGAGCACATCTACAACCTCGACGCCCTCGACTTCTGGTACACCGCCAGCGCTCCGCTGACCGCCGAGGTCTGGGGTTACGACGAGACGCTGTCCCGCATCGTGCGGGTGCTGCGGACCACCAGGCCCGAGGTCATCCTCACGATGAACCCCTCGGCCACCCAGGGCAACCACGGTAACCACCAGGAAGCCGCGATGCTGGCCGTGGACGCCTTCTACGCGGCGGCCGACCCGAAGAAGTTCCCGGAGCAGATCACCAAGGAGGGCCTGGAGCCCTGGCGGGTCTCCCGGATCTTCCAGACCGGCGGCAGCGGCTCCGGCAACATGGGTCCGTCCTGCGAGACCAGCTTCACCCCGACCGAGGCCAGCAACGTCATCTTCGGCACCTGGCAGGGTTACGAGTCGGCGCGGCACGACGGCAACCGGTGGAACACGGTCACGACCTGGGCCCGCCGGGAGTACGTGTCGCAGGGCTGGGGCAACAGCAACTTCCCGACGACCAACCCCGACAACATCGGCTGCAACCGGCTGACCCTGATCGACACCCGCACCCCGTACCCGGACCCGAACGTGGGCGCCGGCACCGGTGCGCTCCAGGGCGCCACCCTCCGTGCCCCGGGCGGCCTGCCGCTCGGCACCGAGATCCACGTGCGTCCGGAGAAGTGGGAGGTGCTGGCCGGCAAGTCCACCAAGGTCGACACCGTCCTCTACGCCACCCAGGACATCAAGGGTGCCAAGGTCTCGCTCCAGGTTCCGGCCGGCTGGCGGGTCAGCGGCAACGGCAACGTCGGCACGCTCAAGAAGGGCAAGGAGGTCGTGAAGAGCTTCACGGTCACCCCGCCCGCGCAGCTCCCGGTGGGTACCCGCTTCAAGATCGAAGCGACGCTGACCAGCAGCAAGGACGGTAGCGGCACCAGCAGTGGACGGGTGCAGGCGACCGCTCCGGTTCGGGGCACCCTCGAGCCGCTGGAGGAGATCGCGGACTTCCGGGCGTGGACCGAGCAGAAGAAGGTCAAGCAGCTCGACGCCCTCATCGAGTCGCTGCTCAACATCCCGAGCGGCAAGAGCCGCAGCGTCCGGGTGGACCTGGCCAACCACAGCGACACCGTCCAGTCCGGCACCGTCCGGCTGAACCTGCCGGCCGGTTTCTCGGCGAACCCGCAGCAGCTGCCGTACAGCGGGCTCCAGCCCGGTGCCCGTAGCTCGGTGACCTTCACGGTGACCAACACCGACGCCACCCTGCCGACCGCCAACCGGGCGCCGGACAACGGTGCGTACCGGCTCCAGATCGAGACCACCTACAACGGTGGCAGCGCCACCGAGCCGGGTGCCTTCAACCTGGTGCCGACCACGGTGATCCCGAAGGCCACCACCGCGCCGACCGTCGACGGCCACGGCCACAGCCACGAGTACACCGGCGAGGTCATCGACATCTCGACGCGCTGGGAGGGTACCGCCACCACGGCGGCGGACATCTCCGGCACCGCCCAGATCGCCCACACCGACGACGCTCTGTACGCCATCTTCAACATCACCGATGACGTGCTCGGCCGGTTCCTGCTGCCGGAGGACTGCAAGCGCCCGCGTCGTGCCGACGCCGTCGAGTTCGGCATCGACCCGCGGGGCAACTCGGCGAACACCTCCACGGTGTTCAACGTGGCGCTCTTCCCGGCCACCAACGACCCGGCCAACGGCAACCCGCCGTGCTTCGCCCGGGAGCGGGACAACCACCAGGGTGGCCCGGAGACCGCACCGGGTCTCGAGGTCGCCTCGGTTCTCACCGGCACCGGATACCAGATCGAGGTCAAGGTTCCGTTCAGCGTGCTGCCGGACACCATCGACCCGAACAACATGGGCATGAACATCCTGGTCAACGACTCGGACACGCAGGACCTGTCCACGCAGACCCGGATCGGCTGGTCGACCTGGAGCGGCGTGCGGGCCGACGCGTGGCGCTGGGGTGTCGCCACCCTGCCGGGCCTGCCGGCGCGGCCGGCGGCGCCGAAGGCGCCGATCATGCCCGACACCGCGGCGCAGAGCGTCAAGTCGCCGCAGACCATCCTCCAGTCCGCCTCGGACGGGGTGGCGCCGGGTGGCTACGCGGCTCTTGACGACAAGATCGTCAAGATCAAGAAGGTCACCAAGTCCTCCTCGAAGGTCTCGGTGCAGTTGAAGGTCAAGAAGTCCGGCATCGCCCGGGTCTTCATCTGGGACGGCGAGCGGGTCGTGGCGCAGACCGAGGTCTCGCTGAACAGGGACCGCACCCTGGTCCTGCCCCTCAACGGTGCTCTGCCGGCCGGCTCCTCGCTGCTCGTCTCGTACGAGCGCGGCGGCGCCACCCTCGGTCTCGCTCACACGCTGAAGTGACCGAACCCGGTCACCGCGTCGATCTGATGCGGTGACCGGCGATGGGCCGGGCCTTGTGCCCGGCCCATCGGCATTTCCGGCCCCGACGCGGCACCGTCGGCACATCTTTGGCAAGCTCCTGGGATGGAGCTAGCGACCCTGGCAGTGGTCGTCGTCTGTCTCGGCGCGGGCGGCGCGGTGGGCTGGTTCGCGGCCCGCTCCCGCGCGGCCACCGAGATCGCCCGGCTGGACGCCACCCTGCGGGCCACCCGCGAGGGTGAGGGGCGGCTGGAACAGTCGATGCGGGCGCTGAGCTACGAGGCGACGGCCCAGTCCCAGGAGGCGGTCGCCCGCGCGGTGGCCCCACTGCACGACACCCTGCGCCGCTACGAGCAGCGGGTGGCCGAACTGGAACGTGACCGGGTGGACGCGTACGCAGAGCTGCGTGAGCAGGTCAGGGCGATGAGCAGCGTCTCCGGCGAGCTGCGCACCGAGACCAAACAGCTGGTCGCGGCGCTGCGGGCCCCGCAGGTACGCGGCCGGTGGGGCGAGCACCAACTGCGTCGGATCGTCGAGGCGGCCGGCATGTTGGAGCACTGCGACTTCTCCGAGCAGGTCACGGCCGCCACCGACCAGCAGACCGTACGCCCCGATCTGGTGGTCCGGCTGCACGGCGGCCGGACAGTGGTGGTGGACGCCAAGGCCCCCTTCGACGCGTACCTGACCGCGATGGAGGCTCGCGACGAGCGCAGTCGTGACACCCAGCTCGATGCCCACGCCCGGCATCTGCGGGCCCATGTGGACGCGCTGGCGGCGAAGTCGTACTGGACGGCCTTCGAGTCGACCCCGGAGTTCGTGGTGCTGTTCGTGCCGGCGGATCCCTTCCTCGATGTCGCATTGCAACGCGACCCGACCCTTCTGGAGCACGCCTTCGCCCGCAACGTGGTGCTGGCCACTCCGGCCACTCTGGTCGCAATGCTGCGTACGGTGGCCTGGTCCTGGCGGCAGGAGCAGTTGGCCCGCAACGCGGTAGCGGTGCATTCCCTGGCCCGGGAGCTCTATGGTCGACTTTCCACCCTGGGCGATCATGTAGCCAAACTCGGCAGCTCACTCGGCGGCGCGGTGACCGCCTACAACCGGGCGGTGGGGTCGCTGGAGGCCCGGGTGCTGGTCAGCGCCCGCAAGCTGGCTGAGCTGGGGGTTTCTGACCAGGAGCTGTCCACACCGGCTCAGGTGGAGTTGGCTCCCCGGCAGCCGCAGGCTCCTGAGCTGCTGTTGGAGGAATCCAACTGGGAGGGTCGAACTCGGTCAACCTAATCGGGTTCTTATCACCTTCGATGTGACATTGGGCGTCCCACGTATCACGAGATGGTCACAACGTACCTGTCGGTAGTGACATTGACGGTCGGCACCACGAAGGATTTCGCTCACGCGTGCCCTGCATCTGAGGGCGCCTGAGTTCTCTGGAGGAAAGAGAACGTGAGCAGACCCCGAAACCTGAGCCGGCGTACTTCCGCCGCGCTCTTCGCCTCGGTCATGGCGGCGGGTGCCGTGTCCGTGGTGGGCGGTACCGCCACCGCGAGCGCCGCTCCTGCCGGAACCGACCCGGCCCAGGTCACCCCCGCCGAGGCCCTGGGCGAGCACGACGCCAAGCTGCTCGCCGAAGCAGAGGCCAAGAAGGCCCCCAACGTCACGATGATCGTGGCCACCGACAAGGGCAAGGCCAAGGAGGTCGCCGACGACCTCAAGGACCTGGGTGCTGCGGTCACCCAGCGTTTCGACACCATCGGTTACGTGCTGGCCAAGGTGCCGACCAGCAAGGCGGTCAAGGCCGCCACCCTGCCCGGCGTCTCGGCCGTCGACCTGGACGAGAAGATCCAGCTGCCCGACCCCAAGCCGGAGGTCGTCCAGGGCGGCAAGAAGGGCGACAAGCAGGGCGACACCCTCAGCGGCCCGGGCGCCAACACCCCCGCCGACAACCCCTACATGCCGACGGGCGAGACCGGTGCGGTCAAGTTCGTCAAGTCCAACAAGAAGTGGGACGGCCGGGGCGTCACCATCGGCGTCATGGACTCCGGTGTGGACCTGGAGCACCCGGCGCTCCAGCGGACCACCACCGGCGAGCGGAAGATCGTCGACTGGGTCACCGCCACCGATCCCCTGGAGGACGCCAGCTGGCGCCCGATGCTCAACCAGGTGACCGGCCCGTCCTTCACCCTCGCCGGCCGCACCTGGACCGCACCGGCGGGCACCTACCGGTTCAACCTGTTCAGTGAGTCGATCACGAACAACAGTGAGCCGGCCGGTGACGTCAACCGCGACGGCGACCGCACCGACCAGTGGGGTGTCCTGTACGACCCGGCCACCAACAACGTCTGGGTCGACACCGACCAGGACGGCGACTTCACCGACGAGGCCCTGATGCGGCCGTACAAGGAGAAGTTCGACGTCGGCTACTTCGGCACGGACGACCCGGCGACTCCGGTCAAGGAGCGGATGTCGTTCGTGGTCGAGTACCGCAAGAACGTCGACACCACTCCGGTCGGCGGCCCGGGTCTGGTCGACTACGTCAACATCGGCATCATCGAGAGCGCGCACGGCACCCACGTCGCCGGCATCACCGCCGCCAACAGCATGATGGGCAACAGCGCGTTCAACGGTGCCGCCCCCGGCGCCAAGATCGTTTCCTCCCGTGCCTGCTCCTGGGGTGGTGGCTGCACCTACGCCGCCCTCACCACCGGCATGGCCGACCTGGTGATCAACCGTGGGGTCGACGTCATCAACATGTCGATCGGTGGCCTGCCGGCGCTCAACGACGGCAACAACGCCCGCGCCACCCTCTACAACAACCTGATCACCACGTACGGGGTGCAGATGTTCATCTCGGCCGGTAACTCCGGTCCGGGTGTGAACACCATCGGCGACCCCTCGGCGTCGAGCAACGTGGTCAGTGTGGCCGCCAGCGTCAGCAAGGACACCTGGCTGGCCAACTACGGCTCCGTGGTCAAGAAGAAGAACGCCCTGTTCAACTTCTCCTCGCGGGGTCCGCGTGAGGACGGCGGCGCCAAGCCGAACATCGCCGCGCCGGGTTCGGCCATCTCCACCACCCCGGTCTGGCAGGCCGGCAGCCCGGTCGCCGAGGCCGGCTACGCGCTGCCGCCGGGCTACGCCATGTTCAACGGTACGTCGATGGCCTCCCCGCAGGCCGCCGGTGCCGCCGCCCTGCTGCTCTCGGCCGCCAAGGCCAACCACCTGGGGGTCACCCCGGAGGCGCTGCGTCGGGCGATCTACACCTCGGCCAAGCCGATCGCCGACACCCCCACCTACGCTCAGGGCTACGGCATGTTCGACGTACCGGGCGCCTGGAAGCTGCTCCGCAAGGGCGTCCAGACCCGCTCGTACACCGCTGACGCCCCGGTCTGCACCCCGCTGTCCAGCCAGCTGGCCACCCCGAACCAGGGCACCGGCATCTACAACCGCTGCGACTCGGCCAACGGTGGACAAAAGATCAACCAGTCGAAGTCGTACCAGGTGAAGCTGACCCGGACCAGCGGCCCGGCCGGCAACATCAAGCACTCCATCGGCCTGCGTGGCAACAACGGCACCTTCTCGGCGCCGAAGAACGTCACCCTGCCGCTGAACCAGACCGTCACCATCACGGTCACCGCCAAGCCGAAGACGGCCGGTGCGCACAGCACCATCGTCACCGTGGACGACAAGGCCACCAACACGATCGACTTCGAGTTCTCCGCCGTCGTGGTGGCCTCGAACGACGTCGTCGAGCCCAACTTCGCCTACTCGGCGCAGGGCTCGGTGGACCGCAACCACACCACGTCGTACTTCGTGACGGTGCCCCCGGGTGCCGGTGCGTTGCAGGTGAACCTCTCCGGCATCGCCACCGCGTCGCAGACCCGCTTCATCGCGTTCAACCCGTACGGCGTCCCGGTGGAGAGCACCTCCAGCCTGGCCTGCTTCACCAACCACGTCAGCACGGTGGTCTGCAACCCGTTCGAGCGTGACTACGCCAACCCGATGCCGGGCATCTGGGAGATCGAGGTGGAGTCCCGGCGTACCTCGCCGTCGCTGAACAACCCGTACCAGATCCAGGCCCGGGTGCAGGGCGTAGCGGTCGAGCCGGCCGTGGTCGAGCTGCCCTCGGTCACCACCGGCACCCCGACCCCGGTGACCTGGTCGCTGAAGAACACCTTCGGCCCGGTCACGGTGACCGGTCAGGGTGGTGCGCTGTCCAGCACCCACACCGAGCGCCCGACCATCGTGGAGCTCGCCGTGCAGGAGTTCACCGTCGAGGTTCCGGCGGGGGCCACCAGCTTCACCGCCCGCATCGGCAACGTCTCCAACGCCAGCGCCGACCTCGACCTGTTCGTCTACCGGGGCGCCACCCTGGTGGCGTACAACGCCGACGGCGACTCGGAGGAGTTCGTCACCCTCAACAACCCGGCGGCCGGCACCTACACGGTCGTCGTCGAGGCGTACTCGGTCGACGGCGCGGGCGGCAGCACCGCGTACGACTACCGGGACTCGTACTCCTCCCCGGCGCTGGGCACCCTGACGGCGTCCAGCAACAGCCTCACCCTGGCGCACGGCGCCACCGGCACCCTGACCGGTACGGTGACCGCCCAGTCCGCCCCGCCCGCGGGCCGGACCCTCTCCGGTGAGCTGTCCGTGGTGACCAGCGAAGGCGCGGTCGTCGGCCGCGGCTCGGTCAACATCGGCTCGGTGAACTGACCCAGCACCACCGCACCACCCAGGGAGCCCGCCTCCGGATCCACCGGAGGCGGGCTCCCGCCCGTTCAGGCATGTCTCTGGCTGCGGACTTTCGCTCCTGGCCTAGCCGATCGCCGGCCTCGGCTGATCACCCTTCGCCCGGCGCCGATCCGGCCGGTCGGGGCGCAGTCCCGCCACCAGCAGCAGGTATCCGGTCAGTTCGGCGGCGACGGCCAGGGCCGGTGCCATGACCAGGATCGGGCTGACCATGACGCCGGTGAACACAGTCCCCCGGGTCGGGGACAACGGCAGCAGTGTGTACGGGGCCAGCGCCGCATCGATGTGGAACAGCGCTGCCACCACCAGCAGGACCGCACCACCGGTGGCCCGCCGCCGACCCTGACCCAGCAGTAGCGCAGCCAGCAGGAGGGCGGCCAGGGCGAGCGCCAGGGGCGCGAGCACCGCGGCGGCGAGCACCTCAGTGCCGGGCTGCCCGTCGTGCTGGTCCGCCAGCTCGACCTCCATCGTGTTGCGGCGCACCTCGACCACCCGGAACACCGCGTACCCCAGCACCGGCCCGCCGGCCAGCAACAGCCCGATCACCAGCCGTCCACTCGCCGGGGAGTCGGTTCGCGGCCGTCCCCCGGCGGTTGCCCGCCGGTTCACGAGGGCCAGCAGCAGCACGAAGACCAGTGCCGCCCAGGTCAGTTCAAGCCCGGTCCACAGCCCCTCGGTGAACTCCGGAGGCGGACCGGGCTCGAGGAGGTGCCACCGGTAGCCGGCGGCGGCAGGATCGACCGGCATCGTCGACCAGGCGTCGACGGCCACCACGACGAGCCCGGCCGGCACCACCCAGCGCGGCGACGGCAGACCGACTACCAGCGCGTACGCCAGGATCAGGGCCACCGCGAGGACCTCGGCGTGACGCAGGATCGGCGCGGAGGTGAGCACACCCGCCAGGTGTACGGCGAACAGGAGCCCTGCCGACGGCAGGAGCAACGATCGTAGACGCATCGATGCATCCTGCCGTCCGGACAGGATTCTCGCGCCCCCGGCGGGGCTACCTCAGGCGCGCTTGGCGGAGGCGACCTTGAAGGGGGTGCCCTGCTGGCAGGTGGTCATCAGGCCCGGTTCGGGTCGCCCGGTGACCGTCACGGCGGCGCCTGCGGTCAGCACCTCGCGCGGGCCGCCGAGCAGCAGGTAGCCGTCGAGCAGCAGGCATCCGGGCTCGACCCCGGACTCGATCTGACCGGTCAGGGTCATCTCACCGGTGGAAGTCGGCTGCGGCGGGCCGCCCGGGCGTTTGCCGGGTCGGCCCAGCGGGCCGGTCGTGTCCGTCGGGTCGGCCGCCGGAGGCTCGGTCGGGTCCGGGGTGGGCAGCTCGGTCACGGTTGGCGCTCCCGTCGGGGTGGCGGTGCCGTCCCCGGCGCCCTGGCCGGCGCAGGCGACGAGCGCGGTGCAGACGATCAACGCCGTGGCGGCGATCCGAAGGGTCCTCATGCCAGCCTTTGACGTGGTAGCCGGGTGATCCGTTCCATCTTCTCGGGTGGGCCGCTCAGCCGCGGGCCGCCGCAGCGGCCTTCATGTCGCGCTTGAGTTCCTGCGGCAGGGAGAAGGTGAGTCGCTCGTTGGCGGTCACCACCTCCTCCACGTCGGTGTAGCCGCGCGCGGCGAGATGGGTCAGCACCTCCTGGACCAACTCGTCCGGGACGCTGGCTCCCGAGGTCAGGCCCACCGTCTGGGCGCCGACCAGCCAGGCGTCGTCGATCTCGTGGGCGAAGTCGACCAGGTGCCCGGCCCGGGCGCCCGCGTCCAGGGCCACCTCCACCAGGCGTACGGAGTTCGAGGAGTTACGCGAGCCGACCACGATCACCACGTCGCACTCGGCCGCGATCTCCTTGACCACGTACTGACGGTTACTGGTGGCATAGCAGATGTCGTCGCTGGGCGGCGACTGGAGCATCGGCAGCCGCTTCTTCAGCCGGGCCACCGTCTCCATGGTCTCGTCCACCGACAGGGTGGTCTGGGACAACCAGACGACCTTGTTCGGGTCACGCACGGTGATCCGGTCGGCGTCCTCCGGGCCGTCCACCAGCTGGATGTGCTCCGGGGCCTCGCCGGCCGTGCCGATGACCTCCTCGTGGCCCTCGTGACCGATGAGCAGGATGTCGTAGTCCTCGGCGGCGAACCGCTTCGCCTCCTGGTGCACCTTGGTCACCAGCGGGCAGGTCGCGTCGATCGCCTTGAGGGAGCGCTGCTTGGCCTGCTCGTAGACCTCGGGTGCCACCCCGTGGGCGGAGAAGATCACCGTGGCGCCCTCGGGAACCTCCTCGTTCTCCTCCACGAAGATCGCGCCCTTGGCTTCCAGCGTCCGCACCACATGCTTGTTGTGCACGATCTGCTTACGCACGTAGATCGGCGCACCGTAGAGCTTGAGGGCCTCCTCGACGGTCTGCACCGCCCGGTCGACGCCCGCGCAGTAACCGCGGGGCTTGGCCAAGAGCACGCGCTTCCCGATGCCAGCCTCAGTCACCCCCCCATCCTACGCCCGCCCCCACTCCCCCACCGCCTGCAGCTGTTGATCATGAGGTTGGCGGCAGTTTTCGATCTCCACGCTGCCGCCAACCTCATGATCAACGGGGCTCGATGGGGTGGGGTGGGTGGGGGTTAGGGTGGGGGGGTGGGTGATGGGGTGGGTGGGGGGACGGGGGCCGGCAGCTCGGGGGCCAGCAGCTCGGAGGAGCCGTGGCCGGTGCGGGTGGTCAGTCAGAAGATCGGCGCCTGGGTGGCTCGGCTGGGCTGGGTGTGGGTCGACGGGCAGGTGGCGCAGATCAGCCGGCGGCCGGGAGCCAGCACGGTTTTTCTGACCCTGCGTGATCCCTCGGCGGAGCTGAGCCTCACCGTCACCACCAACCGGGACGTGCTCGACTCCGGCGCTCCCGAGCTGCGTGAGGGTGCCCGGATCGTGGTGCACGCCAAGCCGGAGTTCTACGCCGCCCGGGGCACCCTAAGCCTGCGGGCCGACGAGATCCGCCAGGTCGGCCTGGGTGAGCTGCTGGCCCGGCTGGAGAAACTCAAGAAGCTGCTGGCCGCCGAAGGGCTGTTCGACCGGGCCCGCAAGCGACGGCTCCCCTTCCTGCCGCAACGCATCGGGCTGATCACCGGTCGGGCCAGCGCCGCCGAACGGGACGTGCTCACCAACACCCGCCGCCGCTGGCCGGCCGTGGAGTTCCGCACCGTGAACGTCGCCGTACAGGGCCCCGGTGCCGTCACCCAGATCATCGACGCCCTGAAGGTGCTGGACAGCGACCCGAGCGTCGACGTGATCATCCTGGCCCGGGGTGGCGGTGGCATCGAGGATCTGCTGCCCTTCTCCGACGAGGCGTTGTGCCGGGCCGTGTTCGCCTGCCGTACCCCGGTGGTCAGCGCGATCGGCCACGAGACGGACGCCCCGCTCGTCGACTACGTCGCCGACGTACGCGCCTCGACCCCGACCGACGCCGCCAAGCGGGTGGTGCCGGACCTGGCCGAGGAGATCCGCCTGATCAACCAGGCACGGCACCGGCTGCACCGGGCGGTGCACCACCTCCTGGATCGGGAGAGCCACCGGATCGAGGCCCTGCGCTCCCGGCCGGTGCTGGCCCGCCCTCAGGTGATGGTCGACCAACGGGCCGCCGACCTGGCCGCCCTGCGCCAGCGGGCCGAACGCAACCTGGGCCACCGCCTGGCCGCCGCCGACGACGACCTGCGGCACACCCTGGCCCGGCTGCGGGCCCTCTCCCCCGCCGCCACCCTCGATCGGGGGTACGCCATCGTGCAGCGGTCCGACGGCCATGTCGTCCGCGCGGCCGACCAGGTCGGCCCCGGTGACCCCCTGCGGGTACGCCTGGCCGAGGGCGAACTGGCCGCCACCGTGACCACCTGACCACCGCAACCCGCGGTGCGGTGGCGGGAGGTGTCGGAGGGTTGTGTTGAGATGGATGCGATGACTGACGAGCAGACGAGCGGGCCCGACGAACGGCTCAGCTACGAACAGGCCCGGGCCGAACTCGCCTCGGTGGTGGATCGGCTGGAGGCCGGCGGGACCTCCCTGGAGGAGTCCCTGGCCCTCTGGGAGCGGGGTGAGGCACTCGCGGTGATCTGTCAGCGCTGGCTGGACGGGGCCCGCGCCCGCATCGAGGCCAGCCGACAGAACGCCGCCGGCTGACCGCCCCACGCCAAGCCAACCGGTAAGAACGCGGCCGAGCGATCGCGCGGCGACAGACCCAGCCGGCTGACCACCCCGCGCCGCGCCAGCCGACAAGACCCCAGCCGCGTGATCGCGGTCAGCCAGTGGAGCGCAAAGAGTGATCGCGCGACGCCAGGTGGTGAACCCGGGCCGCGCGATCGGTGGTGCTCAGTCGAAGAGGTTGTACAGCTCCGGCGGCGCCTCGACGACCTGGTCGGCCGGGGGCTTCTGGGCTGCGGTCGCGTTGCCGTAGTCGCTGTAGGTCACCCGGATCTCCTGGGTCGCCGCCCCCGCCTGAACCCCGGGGATCTGCAGGACCATCTCGGTGAGCCGACCCTGGGTGTCCGTGGTGGCGGTGAAGGGCACGGAGTTCGCCTGCGCGCCGAGGGCCGTGATCATGCTCTGGTCCAGCGAGCCGGCCTCGGCCGCCTTGGACAGGTCGATGGTGCCGGCGTACGCACCGTCGCCGGTACGGCGTACCTCCGTGATGGCCTGGGTGAGCACCGCACTGCCGGCGGGGTCGACCTTGTCGAAGTCGAAGCCCAGGTTGCGGTTGCCCTGGATGCGGCTCTGGTCCAGGTGCTGGTACTTGCCGAGGCTGAGCTTGTCCCGCCCGGGGACGCTGGACGCCGCCGAGCCCTGAAGATCCAGCTTGACCCAGCTGTCCGGCTTGGCGTGGATGAGGTCGAGGGTCATCGCCAGGTCATCGGTCGGCTCGCCGATGCTCACCTTCATCTGGGCGCTCTGGCTGGGCTGGTGGACCTGCCCCTCGGCGGTGGAACCGGCACCGGACATCCGGAACCGGAAGTTGCCGTTGCTGATCTCCCGGGTGGAGTCCAGCAAGGCCTGCTTGGCGTCGGCGTCGCCGGCCGCACCACTGGCGGTCGTGGTGGCCGACGGCGTGGCGGTGGTCCCGGCGGTGCCGTCACCGGTGGTGGTGCAGGCGGCGACTCCGGGCGTAAGCAACGCGGCGGCCATCAGGCCGGCGCTCAGTCGTCGAACGGTCATCGGTGTCTCCCAGCAGGGTCGCCCGACGCATCTCGCGCGCCGGAGGCTGTCTTCTCTGTTCCCTGCCGGCCGGTCGGGCAATCACCTACTCCGGCACCGACTCCCGGGATCCCGGCCCGCCACCCACCCCACAGACGCCGAACGGGGAAGCGGATCATGCCCGCTCCCCCGTCCGGGTGACACCTGTCGACCTAGCTGAACATCTCCAGGAGCTGCTCGTTGGCCTCGACGATCTCGTCATCCGCCGGCTTCTTGGCCGGGCTGGCCGCACCGTAGTCGGCGTACTTGACCGTGATCTCCTGCGCCTTGAGCTCGCCGGCGGCCGGCACGGAGAGCACCAGCTCGGTCAGTCTGCCCTGGTCGTCGACCTTCGCGGTGAAGGGGATCTCCTTGGCCTGGTCACCCAGGGCCTTGAGCATGTCCTCGTCCGCGGCCACGGAGTCCTTGGCAGCGGTGATGTCGATCTTGCCGCTGTAGGTGCCCGGGCCGGTCTCCTGGACCTCACCCAGACCCTTGAACATCTCGGCGGAGTTGGCCGGGTCGGTGCCGTCCTTGAAGATGTCGAGGCTCTTGGCGTCGCCGGCCTTGGTGGCGTCGACGTGCTGGTACTTGCCCTTCATGTCTTCCGCCCCCGGGAGGCTGGCGAACAGCTCACCCAGGTCCATCTTCACGTAGCTGTCGGCGTCGATCTTGATGATCTCCATCTCCATGGTGAAGGTCTCGTCGCCGGCCTTCATGGAGAACTGCGCGCTGTTGCTCGGCTTGTGGACGCTGCCGCCTCCCTTGATCGACTCCGAGTCGATCGTGAAGGTGAAGTTCCCCTCGTTCAACTCCTTGGTGGAGGCGACCAGGGCCGTCTTCGGGTCCTTCGGGATGGAGGCCGCCGTGCCCGACCCGCTGGACGAGTCGGTGGCGTCGGAATTGCAGGCGGCTACGCCGGGAACCAGCAAGGTGGCGGCGAGAACGCCCACGCTCCAGCGTCGAATCTTCACAGAAAATCTCTTCTCAAACTGGGAAAGCCGGACGGTTCACACCACCCGAGAAACGAACGCCGGAAGCGTAACGGATCGGACCGACATCTCGCGGCCCGTAAATCAGTCCACGGCGCTGGCCATCTCCCGCAGTTCGTTGTCCCGGGCATCGCCGATCACGATCACGGTGCGGTCCGGCTGAAGCAGCACCAGGGCCTGCTCGTTGCCCCGCGCGGTGTACCGCTGCCAGGTGCCATCACCGAGATCGGTCTGCCCCTGCGGTTGTCCCGCGTCGGTGAGTTCGGTGGGCAGCAGTCGCTCCGGCGGCACGTTGCTCTGCACCAACTGGACGCCACGTCCTTCCGGGGTGACATATCCCACCCGCAGGGTGGAACCCCCCTCTACCGCGCGGTAGGAGGCCCGGATGGGTTGCCATTCCTTGCTCAGCCCGGAGGGCACGCTCACCGGGAACTCCCCGGCGGATTGCGCCTGCTCGAAGGCCGGCACCGGATCGATCGGAGTCGGCTGGTCGCCGCCGAGAAAACCCCGGTAGAAGGCGAGCAGCAGGGCAATCGGGATCAGCAGCACCAGCAGGGAGATGGCCATGTCGCGGGGCGAGCGGGTGGAGGCCGGCTTCCCGGGCGCCGCCGAGGGGCCCGGAGGCCGGTCAGGTCCGCCCGGGCCGCCCCGCCGCTCGGCGGTCGGCCGGGCATCGCCCGGCGGCTGGTCTGCGGGTTCGCGGTCGGCAGGCAGTGCAGATTCCACCCGACCATTCTGGCAGCCGCCCGACCGGCGGTATCCGGCCCATCACCGCCCCGCCCCCGCTCCGCGTCCGCCATCGTGTGAGGATCAGGGACACCGCCGGCAGCTGCCCACTGTCGGCCCGGTCAACCCCGCACCGCCGCGAGGAGGAGCCGTTCAGATGACGACCACCAGGACGCGTACCCCACAGAATCTCGACCGCAACCTCGCTCTCGACCTGGTCCGGGTCACCGAGGCGGCAGCGATGGCTGCCGGCCGGTGGGTGGGACGGGGCGACAAGGAGGGCGGCGACGGCGCCGCCGTCGACGCCATGCGCAAGCTGATCAACTCGATCCCCATGCGCGGGATCGTGGTGATCGGCGAGGGCGAGAAGGACAACGCCCCGATGCTCTTCAACGGGGAAGAGGTCGGTGACGGCAGCGGCCCGGAGGTGGACGTCGCCGTCGACCCGATCGACGGTACGACCCTGATGAGCAAGGGGATGCCGAACGCCCTGGCGGTGCTGGCGGTCGCCGAGCGGGGTGCGATGTTCGACCCCAGTGCGGTCTTCTACATGGAGAAGCTCGCCGTGGGACCGGCCTACGCGGACGTCGTCGACATCAACGCCGGTGTCGCCGAGAACCTGCGCCGGATCGCCAAGGTCAAGGGCACCAGCGTCTCCGAGGTGACGGTCTGTGTGCTCGACCGGCCCCGCCACGACGGCCTGGTCGACGACATCCGCCGGGCCGGTGCCGGCATCCGCTTCATCTCCGACGGCGACATCGCCGGTGCCATCGCCGCCGCCCGCGGGGAGTCCGACGTCGACGTGCTGATGGGCATCGGCGGCACCCCCGAGGGGATCACCGCGGCCTGCGCCCTGAAGTGCATGGGCGGGATGATGCAGGCCAAGCTCTGGCCGCAGGATGAGGCCGAGCGGGAGAAGGCGCTGGCCGCCGGGCACGACCTGGACCGGGTGCTGACCACGGACGACCTGGTCACCGGCGACAACTGCTTCTTCGTGGCCACCGGGGTCACCTCCGGTGACCTGCTGCGGGGGGTGCGGTACCGGGCCGGTGGGGCGTACACCCAGTCGATCGTCATGCGGTCCAAGAGCGGCACCATCCGGGTGATCGACTCGTACCACCGGTTGGAGAAGCTGGCGCTCTACTCGGCGGTGGACTTCGACGGCCGGCCGTTGGCCGAGCAGGCGTGAGCGGGTACGACAGACGAACCCCCACGGGGGCCAGGGAGTGAGCCAGCCCCGGACGTCGCCCTCCGTGGGGCGCCGGGTCGGCGCGGTGGCCCTGGCGGCGGTGGCCGGAATGGCGGTGGCCGTCCAGTCGCGGATCAACGGCGAACTGGGCGTACGCCTCGGCGACGGCCTGGCCGCGGCCGTGATCTCCTTCGGGGTCGGCCTGCTGCTGCTGATGGTGCTGCTGCCGGCCACCCGCAGTGGGCGTCGCGGGCTGGCTGCCCTGCGGGACGCCCTGGCCTCGGGTGCCCTGCGCCCCTGGCAGTGCCTGGGCGGGGCCTGTGGAGCCCTGCTGGTGTTCACCCAGGGGGCCACGGTCGGCACCCTGGGGGTGGCCGCTTTCACGGTGGCGGTGGTAGCCGGGCAGTCCGGCAGCAGCCTGGCGGTCGACCGGGCGGGCATCGGCCCGGGTGGACGGCAGCCGGTGACCGGCACCCGGCTGGCCGGTGCGGTCCTGACCGTGGTCGCGGTGCTGCTGGCCGTCGGCGGTCGAGGGCTGGAACCGGAGACCCTCGGGCTGATCGCGCTGCCGCTGATCGCCGGGATCGGGGTGGCCTGGCAGCAGGCGGTGAACGGTTGGGTCCGGGTGGCCAGCGGCAGCACGCTGACCGCCACCGGAGTGAACTTCGCCGTCGGGACCAGCGTCCTGCTCGTCGCCTTCGCCGTCAGCCTAGGGGTACGCGGCGTACCCTCGGGCAGCCTGCCGACCGAGCCCTGGCTCTACCTGGGCGGGCTGGTCGGGGTGTCGTTCATCGCGGTCGCCGCCGCGGTGGTGCGGCTCATCGGCGTACTCGTGCTCGGGCTGGCCACCATCGCCGGCCAGGTCATCGGTGCGGTGCTGCTGGACGTGGTGCTGCCCACGGCCGCCTCGCAGCCCGGCCCGCGGACCTTCCTGGGGGCCCTGCTGACCCTGGTCGCCGTCGCGGTCGCCACCCTGGGCGGTCGGCTCCACGCCCTGACCGGACGCCGAAGGCCGCGGTGAGGGTACGGCTCAGGGCATGGTCATCGGCGACTGGGAGCCGTACGGGTCGTCGTACTCCGTACGTCGACGGCGGAAGATGATCGCCGCCACGATGCCGCCCAGCAGTCCGAACAGGTGCCCCTGCCAGGAGATCCGTTCGTCCGTCGGCAGGACGAGCGCCAGTTGACCGCCGTAGAGCAGGCCGACCAGCAGGAAGACGGCGAAGTTCCACCAGCTGCGCTCGAAGATGCCCCGGGTCAGCAGGATGCCCAGGTAGCCGAAGATGACCCCGCTGGCCCCGACGACGATCGTGTTGGGCGACCCGGTGAACCAGACACCCAACCCGCTGGCCAGGACGATCACCAGGGTGGACCAGAGGAACCGCCGGGCGCCGGCGGCCAGCACGAAGGTGCCGAGCAGGATCAGCGGGATGCTGTTGCTGTAGAGGTGTTCGAAGCCGTGGTGCAGGAAGGGTGAGAAGAAGACCCCGTCGAGTCCCTCGATGCGTTGCGGGATGATGCCTGCGGCGGCGTCGAAGCCGGCACCGAGCCAGGTGTCCAGGCCCTCGATGAGGAAGAGCACCGGCACCACGGCGCACATCGCGACGAAGGCCCGGCCGATGGACGCATAGAAGGCTTCCGTGCCGAACCGGTGCGGGTCGCCGTTGACAGGGTGCAGGGTCACCTGTCAACAGCTATCAGCAAACTCCGGCAGCCGCCACTCTTCGCCCCAGGGCACCGCCCCTCGGCATACGGTCGGCACGGACAGCACGGGGTCGGCGGGAACCAGGGAGACACCCCTTCGTTCCCGCCGACCCGGCGGTCAAGCGGTCAGTACCAGCCGCGGTTCTGCGAGTGGTTCCAGGCGTTGCACGGCGTACCGTGGCGGCCCTTGATGTAGCCGAGGCCCCACTTGATCTGGGTGACCGGGTTGGTCTCCCAGTCCGCGCCGACCGTGGCCATCTTGCTGCCCGGCATGGCCTGCGGGATGCCGTGGGCGCCGGAGCTGCTGTTGTGGGCCCGGGGGTTCCAGCCGCTCTCCTTGTTCCAGAGCCTGTCCAGGCAGGGGAACTGGTCGATCTTAAAACCAGCGTCGATCATCAGGGCGCAGCCGGTCTTCCGGTGCCCGCTGTACTCCTTGCAGGAGGCCGGGACCGGTCCGTCGTACGGCTTCAGGGCCCGGGCCCGAGCGGCGGCAGCCTCCTTGGCGGCCTTCTCCGCAGCAGCCTTCTTGCGTGCCGCCTCCTCGGCCTTGCGGGCCTTCTCGGCGGCCGCGCGGGCCTGCTTCCTGGTCTCGGCGGCCTGCTGACGCACCGCCCGTAGCTGGCGGGAGACCTGCTGCTCCTGCCGGTAGTCGACGTCGATCTCGGTGACACTGCCGGCCACCTGCGCGCCCGGATCCGGGCGCGGCGTCTGGCGGTCATCGCTGAGGTAGAAGCCGCCGGCGATGCCCCCGGAGAGCAGCACGACAGCGACGCCACGAGCGGCGAACCGGCTCCACAGCCGACTCACGTGGTGATCCCTTCGTCGGGGTCAGGGACACGGGGTGACCCAGCCCACCGGCCGAAGCACACCGCGAGCGCCCGTGACCGGCTTCCCGGTCACCGTGGCCGCACCTCCTACACCCGGTGATCATCCGTCTCCCTCAGGGGAGGTGACGAATGGCCACCAACGCTTCCAGCGGTACGTGAGCGCCGTGGGACACGATCGCGCACAGTGAGGCGGTTGGGAAACGCCCAGACTGTATTGTGACGTGGGTCACTTGCAAAATGCAGGTAAACACGCCCTAAAAGGTCATCATTGCGGGATGTCCTCCAGCAGATCGGTCACCATGGCGGCGATCGGGGACCGCTCCGAACGGCTGAGGGTGACATGCGCGAAGAGTTGATGCCCCTTGAGGGCCTCGATCACCGCGGTCACTCCGTCGTGCCGGCCGACCCGGAGGTTGTCCCGCTGGGCGACGTCGTGGGTCAGGACCACCCGGGACCCCTGGCCGATCCGGGAGAGCACCGTCAGCAGGACCCCCCGCTCCAGTGACTGGGCCTCGTCGACGATGACGAAGGCGTCGTGCAGGCTGCGCCCGCGGATGTGGGTCAGCGGCAGCACCTCCAGCAGACCCCGCGAGGTGACCTCCTCCAGCACGTTCTCGTGCACCACCGCACCCAGGGTGTCGAAGACCGCCTGGGCCCAGGGCGACATCTTCTCCGACTCCGAACCGGGCAGGTAGCCGAGTTCCTGGCCGCCGACGGCGTACAGCGGGCGGAAGACGATGACCTTCTTGTGCCGGCGGCGCTCCATCACCGCCTCCAGCCCGGCGCAGAGCGCCAGGGCCGACTTTCCGGTACCGGCCCGGCCGCCCAGCGAGACGATGCCGATCGACTCGTCGAGCAGCAGATCCAGGGCGATCCGCTGCTCGGCGGAGCGGCCGTGCACCCCGAACGCCTCCCGGTCGCCACGTACCAACCGGACGGTCTTGTCCGGCAGCACCCGACCGAGGGCGGACCCCCGGGTGGAGTGCAGCACCAGGCCGGTGTGGCAGGGCAGGCCGGCCGCGGCGTCCACATCGATGGCCTCTCCGGCGTAGAGCCGTCCGATGTCCTCCTCGGCCAGATCCAGCTCGGCCATCCCCGTCCAGGTCGGGTCGCTGGCCTGGCCGTGCCGGTACTCGTCGGCCCGCAGCCCGACCGAGGCGGCCTTGACCCGCAGCGGCATGTCCTTGCTGACCAGGGTCACCTCCCGCCCCTCGGCGGCGAGATTCAGGGCTACGGAGAGGATCCGGGCGTCGTTGGACTCGTTGCGGAAGCCCGGCGGCAGTACCCCGTCGTCGGTGTGGTTGAGCTCCACCCGCAGGGTGCCACCCTCGTCGTTGGCGGGCACCGGCAGATCCAGCCGCCCGTGCCGGATGCGCAACTCGTCCAACATGCGCAGCGATTTGCGGGCGAACCAGCCCAGCTCGGGATGGTGTCGCTTGCCCTCCAGTTCGGAGATCACCACCAGGGGCAGGACCACCTCGTGCTCGGCGAAGCGGTGGAACGCCGCCGGGTCGCTGAGCAGGACGGAGGTGTCCAGCACAAAGGACTGTCCCGCTGGTCGAGGCTCCCTGGTGTCGGCCGATCCGGCAGCCGCGCCACGGCGGCTCCGGGCGGTACGGCGGGTCGTGGCAGTCGCGTCCGAGCCCTGGTCGGCACCGGCGGTTGTACGGCGAGTGGTCACAGGCCTGCTCCGGCGGATGGGCACCCGGCCACCCGCGGTCCGCCTCCTCCGGTGCCCGACGGACACGGGGTCGGATGCGGGCCCCGTGCGCGAGGTCGCAGGCCGGGCGGGCCGGCTGGCTCGGGACAGTCCCGCGCCATGCCTAGACGCTAGCTGCCCGCACCCGTCCCGGCTAGAGCATGATTCAGGGGGTCGATCCGCTGGCCCCCACGACGAGCGGTGCACCGGCCGGGATGCATGCCCCCTGCGCGCACCCCGGCCGGTGGGACCACCGTCCCGGTCTGACGTGATCCCCCGCGGTACCCGCCCCAGCAGGGCGGTACCCCGCGGTCCTGGACGGTCCCGCAGGCCCGTCGACCGGTCTCAGCCGGTTCGTCGTACCAGGGCGCCGGTCGGGTGCCGCCCGTTGACCGAGGCGGTCGGCGTCGTGAACGACGATCCGGTGTACGTGGTGCCCGGGCGAGCCACCGCGGCGGGTGCCCGGGTGTTGCCCGGCCCGGTGACCGCCAGGGCGGTGGCGATCGCGGCCTGGGCGTCCCGGCGCCGCCGGTTCCAGGCCCCACGGTCACCGTCGAAGTAGCCCTGGCGGTAGCCGAAGCGGTAACCGATCCGGTAGCTGAGCTGCCCGTGCAGTCGCCCGGCGGCGTAGCTCGTCGCGGCGAGCACGACCACCAGGAAGATCGCGAGGAAAGGACTCATCCGGCGGCTCCGGTACCTCGCACGTTGTTCATCGTTCCTCCGGCTCGACAGTCGTCGGGTCGATCACCAGCAGCCGGTCCAGGTCGTCCGTACCGACCTCCTCCACCAGCTCGACGGTGATCCGGCAGCCGTCCATCACGACCTCGGCCACCGACGACCGCCGGATCTCCCCACCGGCCTCGTAGACCCGGACGCTGAGCTCCGGGCAGCCGAGGTGGGTCCGCCAGGCGTCCCACTCGGCCCGGTCACCGACGCTGAGCGAGAGGTAGCGGCATCCCCGGGCCAGGTAGAGCCGCCAGGGTGCGCTCAGCCCCGCGGCGACACCCTCCGCGACCAGACCGAAGGCCTGGGCACGGGTCGCGAGTTCGGTCACCACACCTCCCACGCAACGGGCGCGTGACGCAGGCGAGCACCCTTCGTCTCATGCACGTGACACACCGTAGGTTGTCCCATGGGCGTGACAGTATCAGCTTTTCGCATGTTTGCCCCGGCACCTACGTACATCTATCCTGCCCAGGTGAGACCCCTCAGGAGCAGTGATTGGCCGCCGTACGACCACCCACCACCAGCGTCACGTAAGCGTGACAGGGGCGCGCCGCGGCCCCCCACCCAGACTCAACGGTCGTACGGTCGCGAGGTGACCGAGACCGCCAACGCCCGGAAGATCGCCTTCGCCACCTTCGTCCGTCGGGCCCTGGAGGAGGCGCGCGCCACCCGGGCGTGGAGCGGCACCGAGGTCTCCCGGCGTACCGGGGTTTCCCGACAGACCATCAACCGCTGGGTACGCGGCGACTGGGCCAGTGACCCGGAGGCCGAGCGGGTGGTGGCGTTCTGTGACGGCCTTGGCCTCGACCCGGCGGCGGCCTTCGCGGCCCTCGGCTGGGACCGCACCACCTCCCGGCACCGGGCCGACCCGACACCCCCGCCGATGGATCCGGACGTCGAGGCCCTGCTGCGCCGCCTGGTCGACCCCGAGGTGTCGGACGCGGAGAAGTTCCACATCCGAGAAACCATCCGTTACCTCGCATACCGTCCAACTCTGCCGCCTGCCGGGCGAAAACGGGAAGAAGCGGCCAGCTAGTTCCTCAGATGGCGAAAGAACAGCAGGTCAGGCTCATTCGTTTCGCTACGGGGCGGGAACGGGCACGCTAGCGTCCGTATCTGTACTGCTTGGGCTCGTCGTCGGCGGGGGGACGGGACAAGGCCGAACCCAGCCCTGCGGGACAGAAGGAGGGTCTTTCATGACCCTGAAATGGTCGGCAGTCGTGGTCGCGACGATCTCGGTAACGCTCTGCGTCACCGGTAACGCAGTGACCCTGGCCCTCAACGGCGGGCAGCTTCCCCTGCTCGTCAACCTCTTCGCGCTCGCCGCGGCGAGCACCGCGATCGTCCTGGCCGTGCTGGCCGAGCTGCACGAGCGGCTCAACAACCGGGTCACCGCGCTCACCGAATTCCTGGTCGAGCGGCTGCGGGAGATCGAGGCGCAGACCGGCGACCGCAACGCCGGATTCGTGGAGGGCTACCTGCTCAGTCACGGTCAGGAGGCGGCCGTGGTGCCCTTCGGACGCCGAGGACGAGGAGCCGCCGAACGCTGAGCGCAAGGGCCGAACGAGCTCACTCGGGCCAGGATTCATCGCCGAAACCCGGGGTACGCTGTCGCGCGTGCCACCGTTGAATCTGGGCGACCAGCAGCCGAAGATCCCGTTGAATGCCGACCAGGCCTGGCGGGCCACCGCCGATCGGGCAGCCGAGACAGTTCTCTTCTTCGACTTCGACGGCACCCTCGCGCCGGTCGCCGACGACCCCACGAAGGTGCTGCCGGCGCCGAAGGTGCTGGCCGCTCTCGAGGCGCTGGCCCCGGTGGTGCGGCGGATCGCGATCGTCTCCGCCCGGCCGGTCGAGTTCCTGCGGGAGCACTTCGACGGGCTGCCCGGCGTGGACCTCTACGGCCTGTACGGGTTGGAGCACAGCCACTCCGGCGGCGAGATCGTCACCGAGCCGGCCGCCCTGCCGTTCGTGCCCACCATGAGCGAACTGGCCGAGCGGGCCCGAGCCGAACTTCCCGCCCAGGCCCTGGTGGAGTACAAGCGGCTGTCGGTGGCCCTGCACTGGCGTACCGCGCCTGCGCTGGCGGAGACGGTCGAGCAGTGGGGTAGGGCCCAGGCCGAGCGGCTGGGGCTGCGGGTGCAGGGCGGGCGGATGGTGCTGGAGATCAAGCCCCCGGTCGACCGGGACAAAGGCATGGTCATCGGCGAACTGGTGCAGGATGCCGGTGGCGCCTGGTACTTCGGCGACGACGTCTCCGACATCAAGGCCTTCGCCGCGTTGCGGGCCCGCGCCGCCGCGGACGCCGACTTCCTGGGGGTCTGCGTCGCCGTGGCCAACCCGGAGACCGGTGCCGAGGTCGCCGAGGCCGCCGACCTGACCATCGACTCCCCGGCCGCCCTGGGTGACTTCCTCACCGAGGCCACCCACCACCTGACCTGACGCCGGAGGACCCCGGCGGTCAGGCCCCGAAACGCCGCTGGCGGGTGGCGTACGAGCGCAGTGCGCGGAGGAAGTCGACCCGCCGGAAGTCCGGCCAGTTGAGTTCGCAGAAGTAGAACTCCGAGTGCGCCGACTGCCACAGCATGAAGCCGGACAGCCGCTGCTCCCCACTGGTACGGATGATCAGATCCGGATCGGGCAGACCACGGGTGTAGAGGTGCTCCGAGATGTCGTCGACATCGAGCGAGCCGGCCAGGTCCTCCAGGGTGCCGCCGTTGGCCGCATGCTCCAGCAGCAGCGAACGGACCGCGTCGGCGATCTCCCGGCGTCCGCCGTACCCGACCGCGATGTTGACCTGGGCACCGCCACTGCGCTCCCGGGTCCGCTCCTCGGCGGCCTTGAGCGCCTCGGCGTGGTGTGCCGGCAGCACGTCCAGGGCGCCCACCATCCGCAGCCGCCAGGGGTTGCCCGCCTCGGCCAGCTCGGTGGTCAGATCCTCGATGATCTGAAGCAGCGGATTCAGTTCCGCCGCCGGACGGGAGAGGTTGTCGGTGGAGAGCAGCCAGAGGGTCACGTGCCCGACGCCGGCCGCGTCACACCACCGCAGCAACTCCTTGATCCGCTCGGCACCCTTGCGGTGCCCGTCGTTCGGGTCCAGGAAGCCCATCTCCCGGGCCCACCTGCGGTTACCGTCGCACATCACGCCCACATGACGGGGCACCGGACGGCCCGCGAGCTTGGCCGTCAGCCGCCGCTCGTAGACGGAGTAGAGAAGTTTCCGCAGAGTCATCACTTGCAGAGTAGCGAGCCCTCGCGCCGGTGGGCGGGCCGGTGGCCGATACCGCGCACAGGCGGCAAAGGGCGGTCGAATCCCCCCAGGTCAGGACGAGGGTGTGGCGGTGGCTGCCCGGCGTACCCCGTACAGGGCCAGCCCCGCCGCGGCGACCAGTGGGGTGCCGTCGCGGATCAGACCATCCACACCGAGTAACCACCAGCACAGCGGTAGGTCCACGGCCAGGACGGCCAGGGTGATCACCACCAGCAGGGTGCCCGCCCACCGGCTGCCGCGCATCAGGAACGCCGTGCAGAACAGCACCAGATAGCTGGTGGCGATCCCGGCCGCCAGCCAGAACAGCACCGCGGGCAGCGCGAAGGGCCGCCCGTCCAGGATCGCCGCCCCGGCCACCAGGGCCGGTACGAGCATCAGCGGGCTGTAGGTGAAGGCGGCCACCCGGCTGGTCAGCAGCCAGGCGTTGGCCTCCGGCCTGCGGGGTGGGGTCTCCCGCCAGGAGATGCCGGACCGGTCGATGACCAGGCGGGGCCGGTGCCGCACCAGATGCTCCGCGATGGCCGGGGAGCGGTACAGCATCCAGACCACCATGGCGCACAGCAGGGTGAGCAGGGCGAAGCCGAGCAGGCCGGGCAGCGGCGGCACGCCGTGCCGGGGCACGATCAGGCGACCCACCGCGAAGACCGTGGTGATGGCGAGGATCAGGCCCAGCGGGCGGGCCACCGTACGCCCTCGTCGGACGTGACCGATCAGCAGCAGGAAGCCGAACGACCGCAGCATCGCCCAACCGGTACGCACCGCCAGCCCGAAGCCCTGCTCCGGGGCGTACCACCAGTTGAGCACCTCGACCACGACGGTGGCCAGGGCGGTCATGACTAGCAGCACGGTCATGGCCCGGACGGCGGACGGCCGCCGGACCTCGGTCTCGGCGGCCGTCCTCATGGGATCCGATGATGCCTCGAATCCCGCCTGGATCACACCCCGCGCGGCTGCTCCGCGTCGAGTCGGGCCCGCAGGGCGTCCAACTCCGCCCAGAGGACCCCGGGCAGCTTGTCACCGAACTTCTCGAACCACTCGGTGACCAACGGCAGCTCGTTGCGCCACTCGTCCGGGTCGACCTTGAGCGCGATCCGGACATCCTCCGGAGTCATGTCCAGGCCCTCGACGTCGAGGGAGTCCAGGGTCGGGACCATGCCGATCGGGGTCTCGACGGCCTCCGCCCGACCCTCGAGCCGCTCGATGATCCACTTCAGGACCCGGGAGTTCTCCCCGAATCCGGGCCACAGGAAGCTGCCCTCGGGGTCCTTGCGGAACCAGTTGACGTAGTAGACCTTGGGCAGCTTCGACTCGTCGCCGTCGGCGCCCTTGCCCATCTCGATCCAGTGCCGGAAGTAGTCACCGCCGTGGTAGCCGATGAACGGCAGCATGGCCATCGGGTCGCGACGGACCACACCGACCGCACCGGAGGCGGCGGCGGTGGTCTCCGAGGACAGGGTGGCGCCCATGTAGACACCGTGCACCCAGTCCCGGGCCTCGGTCACCAGCGGTACGGTGTCCCGCCGCCGGCCACCGAACAGGATCGCGTCGATCGGCACCCCGTTGGGGTCGTAGTAGTCCTCGGCCAGGATCGGGCACTGGGTGATCGGGGTGCAGAACCGGCTGTTGGCGTGCGAGGAGAGGCTGTCGCTCTCCGGGGTCCAGTCGTTGCCCTTCCAGTCGATCAGGTGCGCCGGCGGCTCACCCATCCCCTCCCACCAGATGTCGCCGTCGTCGGTCAGGGCAACGTTGGTGAAGATGGAGTTGCCCTTGTCCAGGGTCCGCATGGCGTTGGCGTTGGTCTTCCAGTCCGTGCCGGGTGCCACGCCGAACAGGCCGTACTCCGGGTTGACCGCGTACAGCCGGCCGTCCGGGCCGAACCGCATCCAGGCGATGTCGTCGCCGATGGTCTCGACCTTCCAGCCCGGGATGGTCGGCTCCAGCATGGCCAGGTTGGTCTTGCCGCAGGCCGAGGGGAAGGCCCCGGCGATGTGGTAGACCTTGCCCTCCGGCGAGGTGATCTTGAGGATCAGCATATGCTCGGCGAGCCAGCCCTCGTCGCGGCCCATCACGCTGGCGATCCGCAGCGAGTAGCACTTCTTGCCGAGCAGCGAGTTACCGCCGTAGCCGGAGCCGAAGGACCAGATCTCCCGGGTCTCCGGGAAGTGCGAGATGTACTTGGTCTCGTTGCAGGGCCAGGCCACGTCCTGCTGGCCCGGCGCCAGCGGGGCGCCGATCGAGTGCAGGGCCTGCACGAAATCCGCGTCGTCGCCCATCGCCTCGAGGATCTTCGCACCCATCCGGGTCATGATCCGCATCGAGGCGACGACATATGGACTGTCGGTGATTTCCACACCGAACATGGGCTTCTCGGCCTCGACCGGACCCATCACGAACGGGATGACGTACATCGTCCGACCGCGCATCGAACCGCGGTACAGATCCGTCATCGTCCGCTTCATCTCGGCCGGCGCCATCCAGTTGTTGGTGGGGCCGGCGTCCGCTTCGTCCACCGAGCAGATGAATGTCCGCTCCTCGACGCGGGCGACATCCGTCGGGTCGGTCCGAGCGTAGAACGAGTTGGGTTTCTTCTCGGGATTGAGCCGGATGAGGGTACCGGCCTCGACCAGTTCATCGGTGAGGCGGCGCCACTCCTGATCGGACCCGTCCACCCAGACCACCTGGTCAGGGGTGGTCAGCTCAGCGACCTCACGGACCCAGGCGAGCAGTTTGGGGTGGGACGTCGGGGCCTGATCGATACCCCGAACAGTGGCCGGAGCAACCATGACACATCTCCTTGTGGTCGACGCTGACCTGTCTATGGGATGCACGAGTCTTGGCGCGCGTTGTGCGTCGCCTTCGTGGAAACCTGGGATTGGGCTCAGCGTAAACCGAGGGACCTCCCCAGTCAGTGGGACTGGTTGTGAAGAACTGCACAAGGCGCGGGCACGCTGCCGCTTCACGGCCCTTTACCCGCTTTCGCGCGCAGTTTCACGCAAATCTTGCGGCGGGCCTCTATCCGCTCTACCCGACGGCGGCGCTTTGTCACCCGCTGGGAGGTAGTGGAATTCAACTCCGGATCGCTCAGACCCGGTTACGCTCCGTTGATGTCCGAGTCCACCGCCGCGCCGACGGACACCGCAAGCGGTCGATCCGCCGCTATAGGGTCACGAACCGGTACGCTCGCACGGTGGCCGCCACGATGACCGGGGAGCCAGGCCCCCGGCAGACCCGCACGGGTCTGATCCACTCCCTGCGCGACCGTTTTGGTCACCTCGTGCGTGAGATGAGCAAGTTCGCCACGGTCGGCGGTGTGGCCTTTGTCATCGACTTCGCCCTGTTCAACTACCTGATCGGCCCCGCCGGTGTGGAGCAGATCACGGCGAAGACGATCGCCACGGTGATCGCGGCCACCTTCGCCTTCCTGGGCAACCGCTTCTGGACCTGGCGGCACCGCAAGCGCTCCCACCCGGCGCGCGAGTACGCCCTGTTCTTCTTCTTCAACGCCGTGGGGTTGGGCATCGCGGTGGCCTGCCTGGCCATCAGCCGGTACGGCCTGGGCAGCATCTGGCCGGAGGTCTTCCAGACCCGGCTGGCCGACAACATCGCCAGCTTCGTGGTGGGCACCGGCCTGGGGACCCTGTTCCGATTCTGGTCCTACCGACGGTTCGTCTTCGTGGATCCGGGAACCCCTGTCGTCACGGAAGTGAACCGGGACCGCGGGGCGTGACCTGCCGCCCACCCGTCCGGCCGGAGCCTGCCGGCCCCAGCCCACTGCCCTAAGGTGTTACGCATGCCTCTTGTCCGTCTGCTGCCTGAGCGCTGGCAGAAGTTCATCCATGAGGCGCTCAAATTCGGCCTGGTCGGTGGCGTCAACACCGCAATCAATTACGCGGTGTTCAACGCCCTGGCACTCACCGTTTTCGTCGATGGCCAACTGAAAGCGACAGTGGTCGCCACAGTGGTGGCGACCATCACGTCGTATCTGATGAATCGGCACTGGACGTACCGAGATCGCCCCAAATCGGCCATGCAGCGGGAATACGCCCTCTTCTTCCTTTTCAACGGGGTGGGCCTGCTGATCGAACTCGGGGTCCTGGCCGCCGCCAAGTACGGGCTGGGCATGACGAGCCTGCTGGCGCTGAATGTCGCCAAGACCGGGGGCGTGGTGTTGGCAACCCTGTTCCGCTTCTGGTCGTACCGCACCTTCGTGTTCCAGTCCGCGCCCGCCGAGCCGAAGCAGGCCTGGCAGGGCCTGCCGCGCGACGAGTGGGACACCATGGCCGAGATGGATCCGGTGGCCGAACTCGCCGAATCCATCACCGAGCTGGAGGAAGAGGAGCCACCGGCCACCCGGCCCACCGGCCTGACCGCCCGGCCGCTTCAGCCCCGCGCCGCCGCCCTGAGCAGCGAGGACGAACTCACCGCCGCGCTGGACAAGGAACTGGAAGCCGAACTGGCCGCCGAACTGGCGCCCGCCCCGGCCCACCGCCGCTTCCGGCGGCGCTGATCCCGTACCTACGAAGAACGCCCGCCGTCACCGGCGGGCGTTCTCCTCGTGTTTTGACCATCGGGGGGATTTGTGGTGGTCGAGGTCTAGCGGAATGGGGAGGACCCTGTCCATGATCTGAGTTCTCACACAAAGATCATCAATGGGCAGGGTTCTCGATGAGCAGAGTAACGGCTACCGGTGCCGGTGACAGGGAGCTGGGCCGGATCTTGTTGGATTCGTGGCGGCGGGAGTTGTTCGAGGGTGTCC